>CAMYVI010000037.1 GCA_947302185.1 uncultured Lachnospiraceae bacterium | reverse complement strand
CTATAATAGAAAATTGTTGAGACATCAGGTCTTCATTAAGGAGGTTTGCATCAGTGGGAGCCTACTGGGTAGAGTGTATAGCTGTCGCGTCCGTAGTACTCATTATGAATATGATGGCGGGAGTCGGCGTGTGTACAGTTTTAAAGTTGAATAAGAGTCCGGCAATATGTGAGCTGGCAGGCGGTGCTCTTATCGGGACCTTCTGCGAGTTTATGATTGTTCCGCTTGTTCTTTTCAGAGCACCGTTCAGTATGGCCGCCATGTTCATTGTTGCCGGTTATATGATCTTCTGCGTGTTGGGACTTGCGGCACTCTTCAAAATGATTGTGAAAAAGCATGATACCCCGAAGCAGGAGAACAGAGGAAGTATGATCATGGGCATCCTGCTGTATTCACTGGTCATAGGAATCACTGTTTTTGTCTCCTATAATTCTCTCGCACTCCAGCATATGGACGAAGACGATTCGAGATTTGTCGTGAACGCAATGGATATGGTCGAGAATAATACGATTTTTCTTACGAATCCCGCGACGGGCCGTATCATTGACAGCTGGTACGGAGAGCTCCTGAAAGATGTAGTCTCGCCGTATTCTGTTTTTCCCGCATCGATTGCTTTCATAACGGGAATGAAAGCGGTAACGGCATATCATTCAGTTATGCCTATCATCTTTATAGTTATAGTTTCCTGCCTTTATTATGAACTGGCTGAGAGGTTCTTTCCGGGAAGAAGGGATTATAAAAGCCTGTTCGTAGTTTTCTTATGGCTTGTAAATATTTTCGGATACTATTCAGTATTCGGACAGGAAACATTTCTGATGACAAGACTATGGCAGGGTAAGTCGGTCGTTGCTGCGGTAGGCATACCCGCGACGATAATGCTTCTGCTTGATGTATATAACGACAGCGCGAACAAGACTACGTATGTGCTGCTCTTCATGCTGAACGCCGCGATGTGTTTCTTCTCGGGAATGGGAATTCTCCTCATGGCGATTATGATTGCATGCTACGGTCTTATTTATACGATCGCCAAGAAGGACGTTCGAATGCTGCTCTATTTGGGACTTACATGTCTGCCGAATGTTCTGTGTTATATTATTCATCTGGGACTCAGGCTGTGGATCATACGATAAAGACATAGTTGACAGGGTGGAAAATGATATTTGATGATATTCAGAAAGTATATGAACTGGCGATAGCCTATATAGGAAACGGACGATATTTTGCTTTTGCGATGGCGGCTCTGCTCTTTCTGTTCGTCACGTCTAAGAAAATCCGTCCGCGTCTGATTTATCCGACGCTGTTGATTATAATTATCAGCGGTACGCCATGGCTTTATCACTACGTTTTCAACAGAGATGCATACTGGAGAACTTTTTGGATGTTCCCGGGTGCGATTCTTATCGCGCTGTTCTGCGTGCGGCTGATTCAGGCATGTGAGAATGTCGGTGAACGAATCGGAATGACGGTTTTTCTTTTCCTTCTCCTGTTCTTTATGGGGACGAATATGTATTCTGCACAGAGAACAAGACCGGATGGCAGTAAAGAGTACATACTGAACGAGGCAACAAATCCCGAGAAAGTCACAACCGGCACCAAGCGTGTTGCGGACATTCTCCTTTCTATAGAAGAAAATCCGAAAGTCGTTTCAAGAAAAAAGTATGTTTATGAACTGAGACAGTATTCTTCTAAAATTAAGCTTTATTATGGCCGGGATATTGACGGATTTATTATTCCGGTTCCAAAAAAGAAAGGATGGCGGACTGAAGTCCATAAACAGCTCGAGAGCAGTTCGCCGAACTATTATCGAATACTTTACGTGGCTGACGAATCAGGATACAACTTTGTGATAACATCATCTACGTACAGGATCAATGAAGATATTCTCGATAAATACGGATACCGGGAAATAGCTATTCTTGACGGAAGCGCCATTTATTATAAAGAGCATCCGAAAGGTATTGTCTCTGAGGAAGATGAGGAAAATGAGGGACCGGATATCAGCTCTGATACTGCAATAAGTGATACAGAATCAGCTGCTATGAGCGAACCGGAGATTCAGACTGCTGATGATAGCGGACAGGATACACAGTCTGCAGATGAGTCAGGACAGAATACTCAGACCGCAGACGGGACCGGACAGAATACACAGACTGCTGCCGGAACCGGACAGAATACACAGTCCCCGGTTAATACAGGGGGATCCGATGAGGCGGTGCAGACTGAGAGAACGGAATCGGAAAATACGGGAGAAGGCTCATCTGCCGCAAACGGAGCAGATGTAGCCGGCAGGGAATTACTTGAACAGTTCGCTGCAAATTCGTGAGGAGACACTCAGGAGTCTATACATCGCAATCGATTATTCTTACGACCCACAGGAGAGAATTCGAGAGATGAAACAGAGCTCATTAAAGAGGAATTTTGTCATGAACGCAATTCTGACAATGTCCTCTTTTATTTTTCCGATAATTACATTTCCGTATGTGTCGCGTATTCTGCAGCCGGTAGGCACCGGAAAGGTGTCGTTTGCCATATCGGTAATAAACTATTTTTCCATGTTCGCACAACTTGGAATTCCGACTTATGGCATACGTGCCTGCGCACAGGTCAGGGACGACCGCAGAGCGCTGACAAGGACGGCTCATGAGCTTTTGATGATCAACGGCGTCATGAGTCTTCTTTCCTATACTGCTTTTTTCATCTCTCTGGCTCTTGTCGCCAAATTCCGGAATGAAAAAGAACTGATGATTATCGTGAGCCTGACGATTCTTTTCAATATGATCGGGATGGAATGGCTTTATAAGGCTCTCGAACAATATGCTTATATAACAATAAGGTCAGTGTTTTTCAAATTTGTGGCTCTTATTGCGTTGCTTTTACTTGTGCGCAGCCAGTCGGATTATGTGATTTACGGCGGCATTTCGATATTTGCATCATCTGCCTCCAACATTCTGAATTTGATCAATGCCAGAAAATATATTGACTTTTCACAGGCAGGTCCCTACAATCCTGTAAAACACCTTAAGCCTGTTTTTATATTCTTTGCCATGGCTTGTGCAACGACAGTATACACGAATCTTGATACGGTCATGCTGGGATTCATGAAAACGGATACCGATGTAGGGTATTACAATGCGGCGGTAAAGATAAAGACGATTCTTGTCAGTATCGTGACTTCACTGGGCGCCGTCCTTCTTCCGAGAAGTTCCTATTACGTAGAACACGGCGAGATGGATGAATTCAGAAGAATCAGCGCCAAAGCAGCTAATTTTGTCATTGTGCTTGCAGTGCCCATGATGTTATTCTTTATATTGTATGCGAGACCGGGAATATTTCTGTTTTCCGGTGAAAAGTACGAGGGGGCGGTCGTGCCTATGCAGATCATTATGCCGACGCTTCTTTTTATCGGACTCACCAATGTGTTCGGAATACAGATGCTTATTCCTCTCGGAGGGGAACGGTTCGTATTGTATTCTGAAATCGCCGGTGCTGTGTGCGACCTGATTATCAACCGGCTTCTCATACCGGGGTACGCTTCTTCGGGAGCTGCGATCGGAACAGTTGCCGCGGAAGCTGTTGTGCTGGTCGTACAGGTCGTCGCTCTGAAAAATGATCTGTCGTTTATGAAGAACATACAATATGCCAAGGTGGGAGCCGGGGCTGCCCTTGCTGCATTTGCTTCCTATTGGGTGTTCAGATTACGGCTCGGCAATTTTCTGACATTGATGACCGGTTCCGTGTGTTTCTTCGGCGTATATGGGGCGGTACTTTTACTGCTTGGTGAACCTATGATGAGAGAAATCATCCGGATACTGATTTTGCGCATCCGCGATATGACCGGATGAACGCTGAGATTTTCCGATAAAGTATGGTTTCTGTGCTGTCGTTGCAAAAACGGATAGCGTGAGTGTTGTACAGGAGACTGAAATGATCTTATATATGGTGGTGCCGTGCTACAATGAGGAAGACGTACTGCCGGAAACGGCGAGACGCCTGCGCGAAAAGATGGGCAGCCTGATAGATAAAGGATCAATATCTGAGGAGAGCCGCATCATGTTCGTCAATGACGGCAGCAAAGACGACACATGGAATGTCATAAGAAAACTTCATGAGGCTGATCCCGTTTTTCAGGGGCTCTCTCTGTCGAGGAACAGAGGCCATCAAAACGCACTTCTTGCCGGCCTTATGACTGCACGTGAATTCTGTGATGCCTGCGTCAGCATGGATGCTGACCTGCAAGATGATATTGACGCGATAGATAAAATGATAGAGATGTATCATGACGGATGTGACGTTGTGTACGGTGTGAGAAATCATCGCGATACGGATTCTTTCTTCAAAAGGACTACGGCAATCCTGTTTTATCGTCTCATGGGCTGGATGGGCGTACAGATGGTCTGCAACCACGCGGATTACAGGCTCATGAGTAAGAGAGCCCTGAACGGACTGGCGGAATTCAGGGAAGTTAACCTGTTTCTTCGGGGAATTGTCCCGATGATCGGTTATAAGACGGGAAAGGTATATTATGACAGAGCGGAGCGGTATGCAGGTAACAGTAAATATCCCCTCAGCAGGATGCTTACATTTGCCATGGATGGCATTACCTCTTTTTCAATAGTTCCGATAAGGATGATTACAGCCCTCGGAATAGCGGTTTTCTTTGTCAGCATCATTTTTTTGATTTGGGGAATTATACAGCGCGTCAGAGGAGTGACTGTTCCCGGATGGAGTTCATTGATCGTTTCAATCTGGGCAATAGGAGGACTGATTCTCCTGGCTTTGGGTATACTCGGGGAATATATAGGAAGGATTTACATGGAGACAAAAGGCAGGCCGAGATTTCTCATTGACGAGTATTTATCCTAAGGAGAGCCTAAAATGCAATCTTTCGATTGCACGCATCGGCGCTCAAAGAATTGCAGACCGATCCTTTATACTTGAATCTTAAAACTATAGCTGACCGGATACATAATTACTCAGCACTTGATATATAGGAAGACTTATAATAACATGATTGTGGGAGAGCGTTGAGCGCGTAACAATCCTTAATCGATTTTCGGCGTCTTAATCATAATATGACTGTGGGAACAGTTACTAATCGGCTTTCAGCGTCTTAATCGTAACATATAATATCTTACATTTTTAAACACGGGAAAAAACGAAATAAACACATGATAAAAGGGGTGTACAATGAGCTCGGAGTATAATTATGAGAGAACAGTGGATCTGGTAAGCTTCCTTAAAGCTGTTTTAGTTCATTGGCGGCAGATGTTTATTCTGGGCATTATTTTCGCGCTTATTCTGGGAATGGTCCCGATACTTGAATACAGAGCCGGGGATAAGAAAGAGCATAGCCGGTCAGGAAATGAGATGACGGATGAGTCTGCGGGGTACTTGACCGCAGAGGAATACAACGCTGCACTTGACCGGCTTGACCGTATAATGGCCGAGAAAAGACAGTACGTATCCCACTCGTTCCTGATGCGGATAGATCCTTTTAATGAGGCTGT
This sequence comes from uncultured Lachnospiraceae bacterium, assembly GCA_947302185.1. The sequence goes on along the minus strand of CAMYVI010000037.1, from coordinate 8,588 downwards.
CGCCAGAGAACGTATCTATGTAGATGTTTTATTGAACTCGGAAGAGCTGAAGGAACTCGATGAGCTTGACACCGTAGTTGAAATTACGACCCTGGCGGGAGCGGGGGATGATGAATCGACCTCAGGAACTTCATCTTCAGCAGATAATACGCAGACTGAGGGGGGTACCGAAGGGGAGGTGAACTCCGCAGTTCAGTTTTTTGCTTCGCGTCTCATGAGAGAATACACCATGTTCCTGACCGGCCAGGTCGACTGGACAGAACTGGCGGCTGAACTCGGAACGGAGCCTAAGTATATCGATGAGTGCATCACAGTCGAATCTTATATTGATTCCGCAGAACTTATTTTGTCCGTAAAATGTTATGACACTGAAACTGCTGTACGAATACGGGATTATGCGGTTGAGAAACTGAAGGAAGAACTGGGTGCTGTCAAAGAAGATATATGCGATCATGAGCTCCGATTCATGGATGAGGGCGTGGAAATCCTGTATGATTCCGGAATGAGAAATTATCAGGAGAACTTTATCAGCGAATATGCGACGACTCAGACCCGTTACGATAATTTCAAAGACGCTAAATCAAATTATGTATATAATGCACCGACTCGTGCTTCTCTGAATAAAAAAGCGATTCTTGTAAATTTGATTATAGGATTTATCGTAGGCGTTCTGATCGGTGCCATGTTCAACGTGATTCTCATCTTTGTAAAAGGAAGAGTTATCAGTTCGAAGGAACTTCTCCTCTCCTACGATTTAAAACCGCTTGCTACTCTCAGTTTCGATGAGAAGAAGAGATTATTCAGCGGTATCGATCGCTTTATTGAGAACCTTGGTATGGGGAGCGACGGGAAACTGACTTATGACGAGCGGATGCTGAAGGCTGCACAGATGGTAGAGCTGTATGCGTCGGATGCCGGAACAATCGTTCTTACGGGCGATGTGTCTGAAAGCGATCTGAGGTCTGTAACGGAAAAGATGCAGAAGAACTTAAAGGGCATCAGTCTGAAATACTGTGATACACTGTTCGGTAATACATCCCTTCTCCGTGAGAGCGATGGGGTGATTTTAGTAGAGAAAAAGAATGAATCAAGACTTGGCAGGATTGAGACAGATATCGGAATTATCGGCGAAATGAAGATTCCTGTTATCGGGACAATACTTATCTGATTCGCTGCCGCAGGATTTCCTGAAGTGAGTTTTCAGAAGCGTAAAAAGAGGTACTGTTTACAGGGGGCATATTTAAATATGGAGAGTAAGTACACAAAGTTCAAACATAAAGTAGATAAGTCATCACTCCCTACATGTAATATTATGGGAATCGATTTTGTTGTTACAGACATGGACGAGTTCCTGAAGTTCACGATCGATCACATCAAGGATCTTTCCGGAGATTATATCTGTTTTTCAAATGTACATACGACTGTCATGGCGTATGAGAATGAGCGTTACAGAAAGATTCAGAATGGCGGTTTTGCCGCTGCACCTGACGGAGGTCCCATATCTACGATCGGAAGAAAGCGCGGATATTCCGAAATGCAGCGTGTCGCAGGGCCGACTTTTATGGAAGCTGCGTTTGCCGTATCGGGGGAAAAAGGTCTGCGCCATTTCTTTTACGGAGCTACTCAGGAGACTCTTGACAGAATGCGGGAAAGACTCGAGAAGGAATATCCCGATCTTCAGATAGCCGGAATGTACAGCCCGCCGTTCCGCCGTCTGACAGAAGAGGAGGATGATGAGGTCGTCCGTATGATCAATGACACTCATCCTGACTTTGTGTGGGTAGGGCTCGGAGCACCCAAGCAGGAAATCTGGATGGCCCTTCACCGCGGAAAGGTAGAGGGACTTATGGCAGGAGTCGGCGCGGCATTTGATTTTTATGCCGGCAATATTAAGCGGGCTCCGATCTGGATGCAGGAGCATAATCTTGAATGGCTGTTCAGGCTTATGCAGAATCCGAAGAAGCTTGTGCGGCGCTATGTAACGACGAATTCGAAGTTCATCCTGCACGCGTTTTTGTTGGGTAAGTGAATAATCTCTGACGCCATTAAAAGGAGAAAATGGGATGCTTCAGTCACTGAAAAAGAGAACCGGAAGAGCGACACGCATGTTGCGTTATATAAAGCGAAGCCGTGAGAGACATATGAAACCGGTTCATGTCTCAAAGACAGAGCTGAAGGAGATGAGAAGCCGTTATGAAAGCCTTGTGGAGAAATTTGTACAGGAAATGAATACCTGTGCAATTACACAGAAGGCAGCTTTCCCTGAGAATGAACTGTTCACGGATTATGAAATCCTGAGTTTTAACGGAGACAGAATGGGTAAAGTCTTCAAAAAAGACGGAGAGATATACCGCGGGATATATCGGGAGAGCTGCGAGGACTTTTCAGAGTTGTGGAAGACCGGATTGCTTCAGGTCCTGTCTGAACACGGGTGGATTCCGGAAACGGAGATTTCAGGGTATTATACGGATGAGTATCCGATTATCTTAAGGCACCGGACGGTAGATATGAATGCTTCCAAGCTCTGGTCCTATAACATGGTTCGTGAGGCCGCTATCCGGATCAGTCTTATTCAGAGCATTGCGCGCAGGGTAGGTTTTACCCTTCACGACGGTCATATGAACAACATTACATTTCACATGGGCAGGCCGGTGTTTACCGATATCGGTTCCTTTGTGAAAGACAGAGGGCAGATGACCGTGTGTAACAGAGAAATTGTGTTCTCGGGATGCTACAGATGTATATTCAGGCAGCTCGGGAATTTTATGCTGTCCAGAAATCAGACATATGATGAAGCCACCAATATGATCTGGCTGACGCCTAGATATTATGATGATCTGACTGAGGAATATCGGCTCGCACTTCGTAAATTCAGGAGATTCCACAGATATCGGAGTTCTGCTGTGATAAGCAGAATAATTCACAGGATGTTCGATTGCTGGGATGTAAGACCCGAGTACGTCGATGCTCTCTTCCCGGCTGAGACGCGAACCGGCAGCAATCCGTATGAGAGAGATACAGAACGTATCGCAGAGGCTGTCAGGGAGAGCGGAATTATACCGGTATCTGCCGTCGATGTCGGAGGAACAGCAGGTCACATGTCCGTCGGGATGTATAAAGAATTCGGCTGCAAAGTCACCTGCTGTGAGACAGATGATGAGAACTGTGATATGGCTTCGGCGCTTTTTGAGAGAGAGAAGATTCCGGGAAATGTATTCGGATTCCACTACCTGTATGGCTGCGATCCGGATTCCAGAAAGAGTGTGACGGCAGATCTGGCAACATGTGCGGATATTACACATAACGTTTTCTCTGTACAGCAGTACAGAATAGATTCACTTCTCAATTCGCTGAGAAAAATGGCGGGAAGGTATGTCGCAGTCACTTACTATCCGTACAGACCCGCGCCTGAGAGGTATATCAGGAAAATGACTGACAGCGGAGTTGAAGACGGACAGGAGTTTATCCGCATTTTCAGGGAATTTTTCGATATTCTTCTGATAAAAGAATTCGGGAACGGGCAGGAAACAGAGACAGCAGAGGACGGGGACCCGGTGGCTTTCAGCCTTATGGAATCAGGAGATATAAAGAATAAGGAGGATTATTGTCTGCTGATAGTGGGCAGAATCAGATAATGTCTAATAAACTGCTTGATAAATACCGCAAAATACCGGCTCCGGTAAAAGCTTCTTTGTGGTTTACGATTTGTAATATAATACAGAAGGGAATTTCCCTTATTTCAATGCCGATTTTCACGCGTCTCATGACGACGGCGGAGTACGGCGAATATACGAATTATCAGGCCTGGTATCAGATCATTTCCATATTTGCGACGCTGAATCTTTACTACGGCGTTTTCAATAACGGAATGACGAAGTACCCGAAAGACAGGGAGCGGTTTACATCCAGTATGACCGGTCTCACGACTGTCCTGACCGCGGTCCTGTTCGTTGTATATCTCATAGCTCCTGAATTCTGGAACGACAAGATGAATCTCTCATCTCTGTATGTTTACGCTATGTTCATCGAGCTGTTTTTTGTTCCGGCGTTCAACTTCTGGGCCGCCAAGGAGCGTTATGATTACAAGTACAGAAAGCTGGTCATCGTCACGCTGATCATGGCATTCGGAAGCCCCCTGCTCGGGGTCATAGCCGTGCTGAATACGCAGTATAAGGCCGAGGCGCGTGTCCTGTCTTATGTATTTGTACAGGTATGTATCGGTCTTGTCTTCTACATCTATAATATGGTAAAGGGCAAGGTCTTTTATATAAGAGATTACTGGCGTTTTGCGCTGGTTTTCAACATTCCGCTTATTCCGCATTATCTGTCCAGTCAGATTCTTAATCAGGCTGACCGGATCATGATCAATAAAATGATCGGAAAGGGAGAAGCGGCTGTCTATGCTGTCGCATATAATGTGGCGTCAATAATGCAGATCGTCATTACGGCTATCAATAATTCATTTACGCCTTACATGTATAAAAGTATTAAGAGCGGCGAGTGCGACGGGGTCCGGAAATACTCCCGCATTACGGTCTCTTTGGTCGGGTTTGCCTGTGTCGGCGCGATGGCGCTCGGCCCGGAAATCATCGCGGTATTTGCGTCGGAAGATTATCGGGACGCAATCTGGGTCATTCCGCCGGTTGCGTGTGCAATATATTTCAAATTCCTGTATCCTCTGTTCAGCACGGTCGAATTCTATTATGAAAAGACCGGTTTCGTTATGATTGCATCGTGTGCGGGAGCAGTGGCAAATATCATTTTGAATTATATTTTCATTAAGATTTACGGATATTATGCAGCCGGCTATACCACACTGTTCTGTTATATTCTGTATTCCCTGGCACATTACATTTTCCAGAGACGAGTCGCAAGAGAACATAATCTCGTCGGCGCCCTTTTCGATATGAAGTTTATTGTAGTGTTCTCACTGTTCATGCTGGCTGCCATGGTGGTCGTGCTGTTCCTGTATCCGTACAGATTGTTGAGATATGTGATCTGTGCTGTGCTGGCGGTGATCGTATATGTTCTTTTCACGAAGAATAAGGAAATGCTCTTAAAACGGAAATAAAACGGTATGGTTTTCCGGCATTCGGTATCGGCCGGGAGATTTGCAGATAAAAGAGATTACGCAATGGAAAAGAAGATAAGACGGGATCTTACAATAGAAGACTGGGCGCTTTTGATAGCATGGGCTGCATTTTTTCTGCCCCCTGTTGTCGCGCGAATAACTTCGGCCGCCTCCCACGCAGTGAATCTGCTTGGTTACGCAGCGTTTCTTTTCCTGTTCATACGCCGGAAAAATGACTTTCCGTTCAAGACAGATGTGATGCTGTTCCTCACCTTTTTGGGGTACTGCATCATAATTCTTCTTATTAAGACACCCGGCGAATTCGCTCTTTTGGCGAGACGAAATCTGCTGCCGGCATTTGAGAGCTTCTTTCTTGTAAGATGGACTTTTGACAGAAAGAAACGCGGTTTCGGTATTCTTTATCACGTGTGTGCATTTTACATCACAGCCAATTTTCTCTCCCTTCTTCTGTTTCCGGGAGGAATTATCAGATCTGCCGCAGGTTCCGCGGTGGAACGCGCCCAGTGGCTTTTCGGCTCCAAGAATAATATTCCGCTTTATATGATTCTTTTTATCACCATAGCGGCTTATTACTACTACACGGTCAGAAGGACCAGGGCATTTTATATGCTGGTGTTCATGGTAACATTCAGTATTCTGATGAGCGGTGAGGAGAGCCTGGAATTTCTGGGAGGATCCAGCACGGGATTTGTGGCGTTTCTCGCAGCCGTTGCGCTGGTCGCATATTATCTGTATTGCGAAAAGACGCAGAGAGGATCGATCGGGGTCAAGAGCATATTTATACTGATCCTGGTCATGAACCTCATTATTCTTACCGGTCAGAGTATCCCCGGAATGAAGGAGCTGATCGTAAATGTATTCCACAAGACGGTCACATTTACCGGCAGGACACTGATCTGGGGCGCCAATATGAAGGCCATCGCGCAGAATCCCGTTTTCGGTCACGGCGAGGAAAGCGTTATGGCCCATGTCCGAATAAATAAGGAATGGGTCCATACGGATTATACGTATAATCTGATTTTGAAAATACTGCTGAATTACGGTGCGGTCGGTCTGGGATTGTTCGTTTCCCTGATTCTGAGGATTACCCGCGGCCATGAGACCAGTGATTGTATCCTGTTTGCGGGATTCTTCGGTATCATGTTCATCGGTATGATGAATGAGGTCGATATGCAGTGGCTTCTCCTTTTTCCTGCCATGCTGACCGCTTTTCAGAATTCTCTGCCGCCCACCACCGCAGGAAGGGCCAGAAGGATACGATCCCGAAAGAGAAAGAGCCTCGGACTTCATGTGACGACTTGATTCGATTATGATAATACGGTACAACTACCTTTGACATATACTTCGATACCATGTATGATTAACAGGATTGCGGGAGTGCGTAAGCACGGTACAATCCGTAATCGGCTTTTGGCGTCTTAACCATGTATTATTCAATAAGTGTTTTTATGAACCAAAACTTCCCGCATACAGAAGAGCATTATACCTAGAATGTATAGCGGCTATATAGATTACAAAGGAGGAGTAAATGAAGAAAGCGTTAATTACGGGAATAACCGGTCAGGATGGATCGTATCTTGCTGAGTTCCTGCTTGAGAAGGGATATGAGGTACACGGCATTACACGTCGAGCTTCCATTTCGAACACGGCCCGCATCGATCACCTGATTGAGAGGGGAGCTATCAGGCTGCATGACGGCGATCTGTCAGATTCTTCTTCGCTGATCCGCATTATCGGGCTGGTGCAGCCGGATGAAATATATAACCTTGCAGCGCAGTCCCATGTTCAGGTCTCTTTTGATGTCCCGGAGTATTCCGGTGATGTCGATGCGCTCGGAGTGCTTCGTATTCTTGAGGCGGTCCGCATTCTCGGTCTGACGAAAAAGGCAAGAATATATCAGGCTTCGACATCGGAACTTTTCGGAAAGGTGGAAGAAGTACCGCAGCGTGAGACTACCCCGTTCCATCCTTACAGTCCGTACGCAGTTGCGAAACAATACGGCTATTGGATCGTTAAGGAGTATCGTGAAGCCTACGGAATGTTCGCCGTGAACGGCATTCTCTTTAATCATGAGTCCGAACGCCGGGGCGAGAATTTTGTCACCCGGAAAATTACACTTGCAGCAGGCCGCATAGCTGAGGGTATTCAGGATCATCTGGAACTCGGCAATATGGACTCTCTGCGTGACTGGGGATACGCGAAAGACTATGTTGAATGCATGTGGCTGATTCTTCAGCAGGATACGCCGGATGATTTCGTTATCGCAACGGGTGAACAGCATACCGTACGCGACTTTACCGAGAAGGCATTTGCGGCAAACGGCATGACGATCCGCTGGGAAGGCGAAGGCGTTGACGAGAAAGGTTATGACGCCGATACCGGGAAGATGCTGGTGTCTATCAACCCGAAGTGGTTCCGCCCGACGGATGTTGACAATCTGTGGGGAGACCCGACCAAGGCGAAGACAATACTTGGCTGGGATCCGCAGAAAACAAGCTATGAAGAGCTTGTAAGAATTATGGCCCGGCACGACAGGGCTCTTGCAAAACGTGAGAGAGCTGTGAGAGAAGCCGATACGGTCTGATTACCCAGGGCATAAAGAATTGAAAGGATCAATAATGGAGAAAAATTCCAAAATCTATGTAGCCGGTCACAGAGGGATGGTCGGATCGGCAATTGTACGAGAACTTGAAAGACAGGGGTATACCAATATCATAACCCGCACGCACTCCGAACTCGATCTCTGCCGTCAGGAAGACGTTGAAAGATTCTTCAAGGAAGAAAAACCGGAGTATGTGTTCCTCGCAGCGGCCAAAGTAGGCGGTATTGTAGCCAACTCCGAGGCGCTCGCTGACTTTATGTATATCAATATGATTCTCGAGATGAACGTTATCCACAGTGCATGGCAGAACGGCTGCAAGAAGCTTGAGTTCCTCGGGAGTTCCTGCATTTATCCGCGTCTGGCCAGGCAGCCTATGAAAGAGAGCTGCCTTCTGACCGGTGAGCTGGAGAAGACAAATGAAGCATATGCTCTCGCCAAAATCTCCGGTCTCAAATACTGTGAGTTCCTGAACAGGCAGTACGGTACGGACTTTATTTCCGTTATGCCGACTAACCTGTACGGTCCGAACGATAACTATCATCCGACTCACAGCCATGTGCTTCCGGCTCTGATCCGCCGCTTCCATGAAGCTAAAGAGGAGAATCTTCCGTATGTTACATGCTGGGGTGACGGAAGTCCGCTGAGAGAGTTCCTGTATGTCGATGATCTGGCGAACCTGTGCGTTTTCCTTATGAATAATTACAGCGGAAATGAGACGGTGAACGCCGGGACCGGAAAAGAACTCAGCATCAAAGAACTGACAGAGCTCGTAGCGAAGGTCATCGGTTATGACGGAGAAATCCGTTGGGATACCACAAGGCCGAACGGAACGCCCAGAAAACTTCTGGATGTCAGCAAGGCTGAAGCGCTGGGCTGGAAGTATATGACAGAGCT
>CAMYVI010000036.1 GCA_947302185.1 uncultured Lachnospiraceae bacterium | reverse complement strand
ACGGCGGATCGCAGCCGCGCATTAAGGAAGGTGCTTCGCACCATGCGCGGCGCGTCAAGAACGCCGAGGCGTTCTTGATGTTTGTTGCGACACATAATTTTCCTGTAAAGCTTTTGCGGGTGAGAACTGAAGGGGAGGATTTATGGCAGGAAAAAAGAACAACAGCCGTAAAACAAACAGCAGATCGACCGGATCTGCTAAAAAGGCCGGAAGCAAAAGCAATAAAAAAACAAATACCGGGAGGGCGTCGTCTTCTGCGAAAAGAACGACCAAAAAGCCTGTCCAGTCTGCGGGGATAGCTGGCGACATTATTCTTCTTGTTGCACTGGCCGCTGCAGTTTTGATTTTTGCTTTTAATTTCGGAGTCGGAGGGCCGGCCGGCAACAAAATCAGCGAGTTTCTTAGGGGAATATTCGGGTATGCCGCATATGTGGTCCCGTTTTATATATTCTTTGCGATCGCATTCTATATAGCAAATAAGAATAATCCACTGATCGTCCGGAAAACAGTCGGTCTGATCATGCTTCTGATTTTTTTATGTGCCGTTATTACTCTTGTTACAGAGCCTGATTTCAGCCGTGAAAACCATATCTCCGACTATTATTACAACGGCGAGGGAGGCGGATTCATCGGCGGTGCGCTGGTCCATCTTTTCACACTTGGTTTCAGTTCTGTCATAGCCTGGATCCTCACAATCGTCGGAACAATTTTGTCACTGATCATACTCACTCAGAAGCCTTTGCTTTCAAAACTCGGCATTACTACGAAAATGACGGCCATGAATGTCAGAAGAAGACGAAATGCTGCAAGAGAGTCTGATGATGAAGATGACGACATAGATTACGATGATGAAGAAGACATGGCGTCTGTCGACGCGATCAGAAAATCGGAAAGACGCAAAAAATTCCCGATTTTCAATCTGCTGCCTTTCGGATCAAAGGGGACGGATTTTGATGATGAGATAGATGAATCAGATGATGACGAAGAAGACTGGAGACAAAAGAGACGGTCTTCTGCGCAAAATATTGAATCCGGAGAAGAAGAGAAAGACAATGATGATTACTCAGACTCCGATCTGAAAAAGACTTCCGAAAAGTCGCCTGCCGGTACAAAACCAAAGCGAAAGAGCACAGGTAAGACCAGATCCGGAAAAAAGAACACGAAAGCCGGGAAGACCGGTAACGGCGGAGATCCGTCTTCATACGCAGATGACAGCAAAATGCCTGCTTTTCTCAGGGCAGCTATGAAATCCAGGGAACAGGGCAGAAAAGAGGATCCGAATTCTGATGAAGAGTACATCTTATCGGATACAGAAGCAGATGAAAGAAAGGATCTTTCCGAAGGTTCGGATCAGCCGGATAATACTGATATCATTATTGAAGGCACAGGTATTTCGCCGGAGGACACAGCAGCAATTTCCGACGGTAATGCTGAAGAGACTGCTATAGAAAAGAAAAAGCCGGCAAGGCGTCAAAGCACAGCGAAAACCAGATCGACTGAGGAAGAAATCGTATCGGGTATCAATTCGATAACAAACGAGATCAGTACTCACAATACCGCTTCGACAGAATATGTTCTTCCGCAGGCAGATCTGCTGACGAGGGGTAAAGTTCAGCCGGGTGATTCAAGACAGCATCTGATTGAAACGGCACAGAAACTCGAGCAGATTTTCCGTGATTTCGGCGTGAATGTACATGTCAATAACGTCAGCCGGGGGCCGACAGTGACCAGATATGAACTTACGCCTGAACAGGGGGTGAAAGTCAGCAGAATTGTTGCCCTTACGGATGATATAAAGCTGAATCTTGCGGCTTCGGAAATCCGAATCGAGGCTCCGATACCGGGTAAAGCTGCAGTGGGTATTGAAGTGCCTAACAAGGAGAGCTCTGTTGTCGCATTCAGAGATCTGGTCGAATCGAATGAGTTCGTCAAGTCAAAGGCACCTCTGACATTTGCCGTCGGAAAAGATATTGCGGGAAAGCCTGTTATCTCCGACATTGCCAAAATGCCGCATTTGCTTATAGCGGGTGCGACCGGTTCCGGCAAATCGGTATGTATTAATACTCTTATTATGAGTGTGCTTATGAAATCTACTCCGGATGAAGTCAGGATGCTCATGATAGACCCGAAAGTTGTAGAACTGAAGATTTATGACGGCATACCTCATCTTCTGATTCCTGTCGTGACCGATCCGAAGAAGGCTGCGGGCGCTCTTAACTGGGCGGTGCAGGAAATGAACGAGCGTTACAACAAGTTCGCGGAATATACCGGAGTGCGCGACCTGAAATCGTACAACAAGCGGATCGAGAAGATCAATGAAAAGATGCCTCCTGAGGAGCGCCTCAAAAAACTACCTCAGATCCTTATTATTGTTGATGAGCTTGCCGATCTCATGATGGTCGCTCCCGGAGAGGTGGAGGACGCAATCTGCCGTCTGGCCCAGCTCGCTCGTGCAGCAGGTCTACATCTGGTAATTGCGACACAGAGACCTTCGGTCAATGTTGTTACAGGTCTCATCAAGGCAAATATGCCTTCGCGCATAGCACTTGCGGTATCCTCCGGCGTTGACAGCCGCACGATTATTGACATGAACGGGGCGGAGAAGCTGCTCGGACACGGAGATATGCTTTTTGCACCGCAGGGATACCCGAAACCGGCCCGCGTGCAGGGCGCTTATATATCCGATGATGATATTTCACGTGTTGTAAAATATTTGTCACAACAAAATCGAGAAATAGAGTATAATAAGGAAGTTGAATCCGAGATAACCAGGACGATCAATAATTCGTCGCAGCCTCAGGCGTCAAAAGACAGCGGGCGCGATGAGTACTTCGTCGAGGCCGGCCGATTTATAATCGAAAAGGATAAGGCTTCGATCGGTATGCTGCAGCGCATGTTCAAAATCGGATTTAATCGCGCAGCCAGAATTATGGATCAGTTGTGCGACGCCGGAGTGGTAAGCGAAGAAGAGGGGACAAAAGCCAGAAAAGTTCTTATGGACGCGGCAACATTTGAAGAAATGTTCGGTCAGGAAGAATGACCGGTTCATTTTGATTACAGGGTTCGACCATTGGTTCCTGTAGATCTTTATAGGGAAGCAGATAGAGCTTTCCGGAGGAGGAAGTCATGTACAAAATCTTAAAGAAAAAGCAGCTGAGTGCAGTTACCATTGTTTTCCAGCCGTTGGGTGTCAGCACACTTAAATTCCTGAAGCTTGAAGAAGGCGATTCATTCCAGGATTTTGTAGGACCTCTCGGAAGACCTTCCGACATCATAGAGATGAGCGAAGAAGAGCTGAAAAGCAAAAAGTTCCTCTTTGTTGCGGGAGGCGTCGGAACGGCTCCTGTTTATCCTCAGGTCAAATGGCTCAAGGAGCACGGAATCGATGCGGACGTCATAATCGGTGCCAGAACAAAAGATCTTCTGTTTTTTGAGGATGAGATGAGATCGGTAGCGAAGAATCTGTATCTGACTACTGATGACGGTTCTTATATGCATAAAGGTGTTGTCACTTCCGTTATCGATGAGCTCGTGGATCAGGGAGTAGAGTATAATCACTGTGTTGCTATCGGACCTATGATCATGATGAAATTCGTGTGCCTCACTACTCAGAAGTATAATATTCCGACTATCGTCAGCATGAATCCTATCATGGTCGACGGGACCGGCATGTGCGGTGCCTGCCGTCTGACTGTCGGAGATGAGATCAAGTTCGCATGCGTTGACGGACCGGAATTCGACGGATTTAAGATCAACTGGTCTGAAGCCATGAAGAGAACGACTCTCTATAAGACAGAAGAGGGCCGCGCTAAACTGAGATACGAAGAAGGCGAGACTCATCACGGTAACTGCGGAAATTGAGATGGAGGTGACGCGCAATGCCTAATATGTCAAAAACAAAGGTTCCTGTCAGAGAGCAGGATCCGATTGTCAGAGCAGCAAAATTTGAAGAAGTATGCTATGTATATAATGAAGAAGAAGCGGTAGAGGAAGCTACAAGATGCCTCAATTGTAAGAATGCACGCTGCATCGAAGGATGTCCGGTAAGCATTGATATACCGGGTTTCATCAAGAAGGTTACGGAAAGAGATTTTGCCGGAGCTTATCAGGTAATCTCGGAATCAAGCTCGCTTCCCGCAGTCTGCGGGCGTGTGTGTCCGCAGGAGACACAGTGCGAGGGCAGGTGTATCCGAGGCCTTAAAGGCGAACCGGTTTCTATCGGTAAACTTGAGAGATTCGTCGCTGACCGTGCAAGGGAAGAAGGCATCAAGCCTGAAGGAGCAAAAGAAAAGAACGGTCGTAAGGTGGCCGTAATCGGTTCCGGTCCTGCCGGTCTCACGGCCGCCGGAGATCTTGCCAAGATGGGGTATGATGTAACAATTTATGAAGCACTTCATAAGGCCGGAGGCGTTCTGACTTACGGAATTCCGGAATTCCGTCTTCCGAAGGAAAAGGTCGTAGCCGAAGAAATCAAGAATGTTGAAAGCCTCGGCGTTAAAATCGTCACGGATGTTATTATCGGAAGAACAATATCTCTAGATGATCTGATTGAAGAAGAAGGTTTTGAAGCTATCTTTATAGGATCGGGAGCCGGACTTCCGATGTTCATGGGAATTCCGGGAGAGAATGCAAACGGAGTATTCTCTGCAAATGAATACCTCACCCGCAATAATCTCATGTACGCGTTCCGGGATGATTATGACACTCCGATATATAAGGCAAAAAAAGCGGTCGTAGTCGGCGGCGGAAATGTGGCTATGGACGCTGCAAGGACGGCACTGCGTCTCGGAGCGGAGGTCCATCTTGTCTATCGTCGTTCTGAAGCCGAGCTTCCTGCAAGAGCGGAAGAAGTTCATCATGCCAAGGAAGAAGGAGTTATATTCGACATACTGACTAATCCGACTGAAGTACTCACAGATGAGAATGACAATGTCATCGGAATTAAATGCATTCGTATGGAACTCGGTGAGCCTGATGCATCGGGAAGAAGACGTCCGGTTCCGATTCCCGGTTCAGAGTTCGAGATGGAATGCGACGCAGTGATCATGTCTCTCGGTACCTCACCCAATCCGCTCATTTCTTCAACTACACCGGGTCTTGAGGTCAACCGCAGAAAGTGTCTTGTTGCGACGGAAGATGAAGGCAAGACTACTAAAGAAGGTGTTTATGCCGGCGGCGATGCCGTCACGGGTGCTGCGACCGTTATCCTTGCGATGGGTGCAGGCCGTGTCGGAGCAAAAGGGATAGACAATTATCTTAAGAGTAAAGGGTAAAGATTCGCAAAACTCGTAATATATCAGAGGGCTGTCGCATGAAACGGCGGAGTTCGTTTCATGAAACAGTCCTTCTTTTTTTATGCCGGACTGTGCCCGGCATCATCATGTACATTATGAAAATCAGAATTCTCTGTGTGGGAAAAATAAAAGAAAAGTTTTATCGTGACGCTGTATCAGAATACACAAAGCGTCTCTCAAGGTACTGCAGGACAGAGATTGTTGAGTGTCAGGATGAGAAAACACCTGACGGAGCTTCTGCTGATGAAGAGAAGCTTATAAAAGATCGGGAAGGCATGAAGATCCTTGCTCATATCCCGGACAGCGAGTATTGTATAGCACTCGACATAGGCGGGAAATCTTATACATCTGAGAAGCTTTCATCCCATCTGTCCTCTCTTATGCTGAATGGGAAAAGTACAATAACATTTATAATCGGGGGATCTCTTGGTCTGTCTGAAGCGGTTCTGAGCCGCGCCGACGAGTTACTCAGCTTTTCTGCTTTTACGTTTCCGCATCAGCTTATGCGAGTCATCCTTCTTGAACAGATTTACAGGTCATTTCGCATTATGAACAATGAGCCTTACCACAAATAAATTAAAATATTACCAAAATATTAATCGAATAATATCATGGTATTTCTTATTCTTAATTATTGTGTTAAAATATCTTAATATATGGGAAAGGGGACTGTGAATGGGAAACACAGTAGAATCATCTGTTGCGATTCCTGCCGAACATGAGCGAAACATATTCGGTGATTTCGACCAACATCTGAAAGCAATTGAAAATACTTTGCACGTGGAGATGATCGAACGTGACGGATCATTAAAAATTATCGGAGATGCTGCGGGCGTCGCAAAAGCAAGACGACTTCTCGGACAGCTTCTTCTGCTTTCTGAAAGAGGTAATACTATCACCACTCAGAATGTCAACTACGCGCTGTCGCTGCTCATGGAGGATAAGGAGAGCGCAATATCGTCTTTGGATGATGACATCATTATACACACTGTCGCAGGGAGACCTGTCAAGCCTAAGACGATAGGACAGAAGAAATATGTGGATTCCATACGGGACCGCATGATTACTTTCGGAATCGGACCTGCGGGAACCGGCAAGACATATATTGCGATGGCAATGGCCGTTCGGGCTTTCCGCAGAAACGAGGTGACTAGAATCATCCTCACAAGACCGGCTATCGAAGCCGGAGAAAAACTCGGTTTTCTCCCGGGTGATCTTCAGAGCAAGATCGATCCTTATCTGAGGCCTCTTTATGATGCGCTGTATGAGATCATGGGGGCGGAGGCATTTCTCAAAAACTCGGAGAAAGGCTTAATTGAAGTTGCACCGCTCGCCTATATGAGGGGACGAACACTGGACAATGCGTTCATTATTCTCGATGAGGCTCAGAATACAACGCCGGCTCAAATGAAGATGTTCCTGACCAGAATCGGTTTCGGGACCAAAGTCGTGATAACGGGAGACCGCACTCAGAAAGATCTTCCTAAAAGCACCGAGAGCGGACTTGACGTATCGTGCAGGGTTCTGAAAAAAATCGATGAGATCGGATTCTGTGAACTTACATCTAAAGATGTCGTGCGCCATCCGCTTGTTCAGAAGATAGTACAGGCTTATGAAGTCTATGAGGAAAAGAAAGTAAAGGATAAGCGTACGAGACCGAGAGTAAAGTTTTATAAATAACGAAAACTCCCATAAGAAGAATCGGTCGGCCTCATAATTAAGTATATATATCGCTCAGCGAGGTGAGAGACGTGACAGTAACTATAGAAAATGAATACGATCCGAAAGAGACAGAAGAAATTCTTCCTTTTGATTATGTGAAAACCGCCACTGAAGTTCTTGAGGGATTCCTTGATGCCACGCAGTGTCCTTATGAATCCGAAGTCAGCATTCTTCTGACAGGAGAAGAGGAAATTCGGGAAATAAACCGCAGTCAGCGGGGCGTAGACAGTGTCACGGATGTTCTTTCTTTTCCGCTTCATGAGTACAGCACGCCGGCAGGGTATGATGAGCTTGATGATGACAGCTTTGACGACTTTGATCCTGAAAGCGGAGAACTTCTTCTTGGAGATATTGTCCTGTGCCTTCCGAAAATGCGCGAGCAGGCGTCGTCATTCGGGCACAGCACAAAAAGAGAGTATGCATTTCTGATTGCACACAGTCTTCTTCATCTTGCGGGATATGATCATATGCTACCTGAAGATGAAGAGAGGATGACTGACATGCAGAATGCTATTTTAAATGATCTCGGAATTACGAGAGATGCCTGAGGGCATAGACAGTTATTCACATCGCCGGGCCGAATTGCCCCGCATGTTGACCTCGATGCAAGAACACCGGGGTGTTCATGAAAATGCTGACATAATAGCACTACAGATGAGAAGGAGATTTCATGAAAAGGTTTAAGCTTGCCATACCGATCCTTATATCAGCGTCACTCCTTTGCGGCTGCACTATAAAAGGCCATTTCTGGAAATATTGGGGACAGAATTCGACAAACAACTATGACGATTCTTACGCAACGGTCGATACGTCTTCCCCGAACAATAATGTTCTGGATAGAATTATGAAAAAGGCCACTCCTACGCCTACCGAGACGCCTACTCCTACTCCGGCGCCTACCGCAACGCCGACTCCGACGCCCGTCCCGACGGAACCTGTCCCTCAGGGTATGATAAAGAGTGAGATTACAGGTGAGTATATTCCCGAATCGATGAAGAACAAACGTCCGATGGCGTTCATGATCGACAATGTCAGCGGCGCCCTTCCGCAAAGCGGAATAAGCCGTGCCGGTATGTATTTCGAAGCTCCGGTGGAAGGAAACCTGACACGAATGATGGCGGTATTTGAAGATTATTCCGATCTTCCCCGCATCGGTCCGCTCCGCAGCTGCCGCGACTACTTCCTGTCGCTTGCTGCGGGACTCGACGAGCTTTATGTCCATTACGGGCAGGCTGCGTATGCACTTCCGTATCTTGAATCGGATGAGGTGGATAATATCTCGGGATTAGCCTGGTACACAGACCAGGTATTCTATCGCGACAATTCTTTCCACAGCGCGCCTCATAATGCTTATGCAAGTTCAGACGGGCTGCTTAGAGGCATCGATATCAGGGGATACAGAACAGAACATTACGAGGGTTACAGACAACAGTATAAATTCCATTGGGTCGGCGAGGAGAGCAATTTCGAAGACGGACAGGATGCGGCATTTGTCGGTCTCGGATATCCGTATAATACCCCTAAGTTCTATTATCAGCCGGATTCCGGTCTTTATCTCAGAGAGGAATACGGCAGCCCTCATATAGATGTAGAAAACGGGGAACAGATCGCGGTCAAGAATATAATAATTGAATTCCAGAATTATGCAAATTATCAGGAATCTCAATACCTGCACTTCGATACAACAGCGGGCGGAAAAGGAAAGTATATCACGAACGGAAAGGCAGTAGATATCACCTGGGAAAGACCGAGTTTCTATGAGCCCGTTAAGTATAAGACGCTCGACGGAAAGGAACTGGTACTTAACACCGGAAAGACTTTTGTGTGCCTTGTACAAAATGAGAATATCAGAGCGTGTGTGTTCGGCGCCAGCGAAGAGACAGCGGCGTGCTGCGTATCCGAGGAAGAGGCAGCCGCTGCAGAAGAGTATAACACGGAGTGGAGAGCGGCATACAAGTACGGTGAGGATCCATATCTGTCAATTATGGCTCAGGAACGTGATGCAGCTATCGCTTCTCATGGCGGTGAATCAAAAGTACAGGTCGGCATGGGGAATGGAGATTTTTAACGGATGAGCAGAGAAGACCTGAAAAACAGAAAAAGGATCGTCATTAAACTCGGATCGTCCTCTCTGGTCCACAAAGAGACCGGTAGGCTGAATCTTACCAAGCTTGAAGTGCTGGCGAGAGAGGTTTCCGATCTGCATAACAGGGGGAAAGATGTAGTACTGGTATCGTCCGGAGCAATCGCTGTCGGCCGCGCGGCAATGGGAATTAAAAAGTGCAGATCCCTTCAGGAAAAACAGGCCTGCGCTGCGATCGGTCAGGTAAAGCTCATGATGATATATCAGAAGTTTTTCTCCGAATACGGACAGACGACCGCTCAGATCCTTATGACCAAAGATACTGTTACCGACCTGGAGGCTAAGGTACATGCCAGGAACACGTTTGAAGAACTGTTCAATCTCGGCGTTATACCGATCGTTAACGAAAATGATACGGTATCAACATATGATATCGAAATAGGAGATAATGATCGCGTTTCCGCTGTCGTTGTAGCCCTGATCCAGGCGGATCTCCTCCTTCTGATGTCCGATATAGACGGATTATACACAGATGATCCTCATAAGAATCGGAATGCGCAATTCATATCTCAGGTGGATTCGCTCGACGATCATTTTCGTGCAATGGCAAAAGATTCTACCGGAAGCAATTTCGGCACAGGCGGAATGGCGACCAAGCTTGTGGCGGCAGATATAGCCACAGCGTCCGGTGCGGATATGATCATTGCCAACGCAGAGGATTTCAGGATCATTCATCGGCTGGTCGACGGGGAGGAACTCGGAACGCTGTTCCTTAGCAATCCGAGAGAGGAGTTCTATCTGAGCGATTATCTTGAGAAAAATTGAACTGTATTAAGGCTGTTGCATTAAGACTCGGCATTCGGATGTATAGCAGACGGTATCTGAAGATATCCTGCTGACCATCCTTCTGCATCGGTCTTATGTGACAGCCTGTTTTGTTATTTATGAATTGCCAAATTTCCGGCAGATGCTATAATATATTGTTACTGTTTTAGATTTGGAGATAATTATGGATAAATATATGATAGAACTCAGAAACGAAAATGAACAGGAAGCAGAAGCCAAACGGCAGTTGAAATACATCGATGACGCAAAGACGATTGTGACCGATATTTCAGGTAAACTCGGCAGACCTCTGTATTCCTGCGTTGTGACATTCGGGTGTCAGATGAATGCCCGCGATTCCGAAAAGCTGCGCGGCATTTTTGCTGCCGCAGGGTTTTCGGATACTGAAAATGAGGATGACGCAGATTTCGTGATATACAATACCTGTACGGTCAGGGAAAATGCCGACCGGCACGTATACGGGAGACTGGGACATCTGAACAGTGTCAAGAGGAAGAAGCCCGGTATGATCATCGGGCTCTGCGGATGTATGATGCAGGAAAAACATATTGTTGAAAAAATCCGGAAGAGCTACTCTTTTGTGGATCTCATTTTCGGAACACACAATTTATATGAATTCCCTGAACTTCTGGTACGGGTGATGAAGGAGAAAAAACGAGTCATAGAAGTCATGGAAGCCACGCCGTATCTTCCCGAAAGCCTGCCTACCGAGCGGAAATATCCGTTCAAATCCGGAGTTAATATCATGTACGGATGCAATAATTTCTGTACGTACTGCATTGTCCCTTATGTCCGCGGCCGCGAGATCAGCAGAAAACCGGTCGATATCATTCGGGAATGCGAGCGGCTGGCGCAGGATGGAGTCAGGGAAATCATGCTCCTCGGACAGAATGTCAATTCATACGGAAAGACTCTGGAATTGCCGGTATCTTTTGCAGAACTGCTTGAGGAAGTATGCAAAATAGACGGGATAGAGCGTGTCCGCTTCATGACATCCCATCCGAAGGATCTGTCGGATGATCTCATTCGCGTTATGGCGGAGAACCCGAAAGTGTGCCGCCACATGCATCTTCCGGTCCAGTCGGGAAGCGACCGGATCCTTAAGAAGATGAACAGGCACTACGACAGGGAACACTATATGAATCTGGTCAAAAAGCTGCGTGAGGCTGTGCCGGATATATCTCTCACGACAGATATTATAGTAGGATTTCCCGGAGAAACAGAAGATGATTTCGAGGATACACTTTCACTTGTTCGGGAAGTCGGGTATGACAGCGCATTTACTTTCATTTATTCTAAGCGTACGGGGACTCCCGCTGCCGATATGGAGAACCAGATACCGGAAGATATTGTACACGAGCGTTTCGACAGATTGCTGGCAGAAGTAAAAATTTCCGCAGAAAAAATGTGTGCTCGTTTTGAAGGGCAGGTAATGGATGTCCTTGTCGAGGAAAAGAACAAACAGCCCGGACTCGTGACAGGAAGAATCAGTAATAACCTGGTCGTCCATCTGACCGGTGACGAAACCATGATCGGGAAGATCATTCCGGTGCGTCTCGCGGAATGCAAGGGCTTCTATTATATAGGCGAACCTGCGAATACATAATCTCTGATTCTGAATTCGCATGATTTCAATAGCGAGATGGCGTTCACGCGGGACAGGAAAAACGCCCGGGCGCTTATAATACAAGTTTATCGTAATAATGAGGTGAATGATGGCTTTATCTCCGATGATGCAGGAGTACAAAAAGGTAAAAGAGGATTATAAGGACTGCGTGCTGATGTACCGGGTCGGCGACTTTTATGAGATGTTCTTTGATGATGCGATCCGGGTATCCAAAATGTTGGAAATAACGCTTACGGGTAAGGAATGCGGACTGCCGGAAAGGGCGCCCATGTGCGGAGTTCCCTATCATGCTGTGGATACATATGTCAGCCGCCTGATTCAGAAAGGACAGAAAGTTGCCATATGTGATCAGGTCGAGGATCCGCGCCTCGCGAAAGGTCTCGTCAAGCGGGAAGTGACTCGCGTCGTTACGCCGGGCACAAATATGGATCTTTCCGGCGGGGATGAGACCCGGAACAACTTTCTGATGAGCATTGTATGTACCGAGGACCGCTTCGGTATTGCTGCCTGTGATGTTTCCACAGGTGAGTTCATGCTGACTGAGGTTGACAGAATTTCCAAACTTACGGATGAGATTTACAAGATATCTCCTACAGAGATCATTTGCAACGAATCATTGATCGTGTCCGGTCTTGATATTGAGGATCTCAGGGGAAGGCTCGGAATTATGGTGGAGGCGATGGATCCGAGATACTTCGGAGACGTGATCTGCAGAAAGACGCTGCTCGACCATTTTCATGTGGGAACGATTGAAGGCCTCGGCATCGCCGAATTCGGTTGCGGCGTAAATGCAGCCGGTGCGCTGCTTTCTTATCTCTTTGAGACTCAGAAAACCGATCTTGCTCATATTTCGACAATCCGCCCGTATCACACTGAAGAATTCATGGTGATGGACGGGTCGTCGATGCATAACCTTGAGCTTATTGAGACGTTGAGAGAAAAGGAAAAAAAGGGGTCTCTTTTCTGGGTGCTCGACAAGACACGTACTGCAATGGGAGCGCGAATGCTAAGAACGTGGATCGAACAGCCTCTTCTTGATGTGGACGCCATTAATGCGAGACTGGAGGCTATAGAATCCCTGAACAGAAATGAGATTACCTGCGCGGAAATCAGGGAATATCTCAACCCGGTCTATGACCTTGAGAGACTGGCAGCCCGCATAAGTTATAAGAGCGCCAATCCGAGAGATCTGGTCGCTCTGAAATCATCTCTGAGGATGCTTCCGCATATCAAGTCGCAGCTCTCGGAACTCGATTCCGGAAAGTTCCGCGGATTTCTTGACAGCTTTGATACGTTGGATGACCTCCATGAACTGATTGACTTGTCAATAATCGATGATCCGCCTCTGGCTATGAAAGAAGGCGGAATCATCCGCGACGGTTATAATGAGGATGTGGACAGCTACAGAAAAGCCCGGACGGAAGGGAAGACCTGGCTGGCAGAACTTGAGGCGGCTGAGAGGGAAAAAACCGGAATTCACACACTGAAGATCAAATACAACCGAGTGTTCGGATATGTGATCGAAGTGTCCAATTCCTTTAAGAACATGGTGCCGGATACATACCAGCGAAAGCAGACGCTGGTAGGAGGAGAGCGCTATACGATGCCCCGCCTCAAAGAGCTGGAGGATAAGATCCTCGGAGCTGAGGATAAACTGAATTCACTGGAGTATGAACTGTACTGTGATGTGCGGGATGAAATCGGCCGGAATATTGTCAGGATTCAGAACGCTGCAAGGATAGTTGCCGAAATCGATGTCCTTGCCTCCCTGTCCGAGGTGGCCAGAAAGAATCATTATGTCCGACCGAAAATTACGACGGACGGATCGATTGATATCAAGGCAGGCAGGCACCCTGTAGTCGAAAGAATGATTGAAAATGAGGCTTTTGTTCCGAACGATACAGTCCTGGATATTCGTAAAAAGCGTATATCCGTTATCACCGGTCCGAATATGGCCGGTAAATCCACCTATATGAGACAGACTGCGCTTATCGTGCTGATGGCTCAAATCGGCAGTTTCGTGCCTGCCAAATCCGCAAAGATAGGCGTTGTGGACCGGATCTTCACAAGAGTGGGGGCGTCGGATGACCTGGCAAGCGGCCAGAGTACATTCATGGTCGAGATGACGGAAGTTGCAAATATTCTGAGAAGTGCTACCGCAAAGTCTCTTCTCATTCTGGACGAGATAGGACGGGGAACTTCCACATTTGACGGTCTTTCCATCGCATGGGCGGTCATCGAATATGTCGCGGACAGGAAAATCATAGGGGCGAAAACGCTGTTTGCAACGCATTATCATGAACTCACCGAGCTTGAAGGAAAGCTGGACGGCGTCAATAATTATTGTATAGCCGTCAAGGAGAAGGGTGACGGAATCGTTTTTCTGAGAAAAATCGTGAAAGGCGGGGCGGATAAGAGTTACGGAATTCAGGTCGCAAGGCTTGCGGGAGTTCCGGAGGCCGTCCTCTCGAGGGCACAACAGCTTCTGGGCGAACTCAGTTCTGCCGACATAACGGCTGCAATTGAAAATGTTGCGGGACAGCCCAGAGTCAAGGCAAAAAGCGTTCATTATGATGAAGTGGA
>CAMYVI010000035.1 GCA_947302185.1 uncultured Lachnospiraceae bacterium | reverse complement strand
TGATCATGATAAGAGATGTCTGTCCACTCATGCTTTAGCCTCCTTCTTGTCACAGTGATCTGCAGCGCCGCATGCAGCACAGCCGCCGTCGCAGCCTTCCTCGACCTTCTTATTAGCCTGCGTCTGGATATTCATTCCGTTCATGAACATAACAATAAAGCCGAGAACGAGAAATGCACCCGGAGCCTTGACCAGAAGAGCCATCGGCTGATAGAAAGACGGCATGACCTGAATGCCGCACAGTGTTCCGTTGCCGAAAAGCTCACGGAAAAATGCGATGCAGACAAGACCGATAGTAAAGCCGAGACCCATACCGATACCATCCATAGCGGAAAGAAGAGGCGGGTTCTTGGAAGCATATGCTTCCGCACGGCCAAGGATAATACAGTTAACAACGATCAGCGGAATGTATACACCCAGAGATGCGTTGAGTTCGACGAAATAAGCCTTCATGATCAGCTCGACGATCGTAACGAAAGATGCAACGATAACGATGAAAGCCGGCAGACGAACTTCGTCCGGAATGATATTTCTGACGAGAGAAATAACGATATTGGAAACTACGAGAACCGCGATAGTGCAGGCTCCCATACCGAGGGCATTTGTAACAGAGGTCGATACCGCAAGAGCCGGACACATGCCGAGCATCATGATAAAGACGGGATTCTCTTTTACTATGCCGTTATAAATACGTTCAACATTTTTATTCACGACTCATCCCCCCTTACCCTGTCACCACATAATTGTGGAAGAAATCGATAGCTGCGTTCACAGCGTTAACAACAGCACCGGATGTGGTAGATGCACCTGATACGGAATCGATTTCCTCATCAGCTGAAGAACCGCCGGACTTGTTGAGCTTGAAAGCTTCAACATTCTTCCCGGCGAACTGAGCTTTCCAGGAATCTTCGTCTACAAGCATACCCATACCCGCTGTCTCGGTAAGTGTTGTGAAGGAAATTCCGTTGATCGTGCCGTCCGGCGTGAAGCCTACCGAAAGCCTGATTTCACCGTCATAACCTTCCATGGAAGAGGTACTGATTGCATAACCGTTCACGTTGCCGGAAGCGTCCTGACCCACTACAATTTCATTGAGCATGACGCGTCCGAATGCTCCGTCGCCGTAACCGCCTGCAAACTCGGAAATGGCTTCCGTAAGCGCGTCATCCGAAACGATATTCACCGAATCCGGAAGAACATCCTGGTATGCTGCGAGTGCAGCCTGCTTCTCATTCTCTGCAATCGTGTCGGCTGTCATCATATTGACGCACGCAAGGCCGCCGCCGGCGACAAGTGTGATCGCCATGAGAATGATTGCGGATTTCGGTATGCCCTTCTTTTTGGAAGCATTGATTTCCTCAACGCTCGGGATGACACTGTGCCCTTTTCTGCCGATACCGAACGGCTGCGGAACAGGCATACGGTCAATGAGCGGAGTTGCCAGGTTTGAGATAATAATAGCAAATGTCGTTGTATCCGCCATGCCTCCGTAGACACGGAAAATTGCGGACAAGAAACCGTAAAGGCATCCGAATATCAGCTGGCCTGTCCATGTCATCGGATTTGTGACCGGATCTGTAGCCATGAAAAATGCGCCGAGAACAAAACCGCCTCCGCAGAACTCAGCTGCAAGATACATCGGATCTAATCCGCGTCCGCTCAGGATGATAAGGAAAAGCCAAAAGCTGAGTGTACTTGCTACCGGAATCTCCCAGCTGATCGTATCCGTAGCGAGAAGCCAGATACCGCCGATGAGAATGCATGCGACGCTGATGCCGATGTGGCCGGTAGCAAAACCGAGGAACATCTTGCCGATGCTGACAGCCTCGCCTTCATTGAGCGATGCGAGCGGCGTGACCCCGCTGACTGCATCATAACTGTAGTCAGTCATGACCTTGCCGAAAGAAATCAACAGGAATGCACGGCCGGCCAGTGCCGGATTCATAAAGTTCTGTCCGAGTCCGCCGAAGAAACACTTTGCAACGAGAATTGCAAATACAGATCCGGCAACCGGCACATAAAGCGGGCACTGAGACGGAAGGCAGAGTGCAAGCAGAAGTCCGGTGACAATAGCGGAACCGTCCCAAAGTGTGTTAGGTCTCTTAGCGATATAATCAAATACAAATTCTGTCAGCATCGCAGCTATTATACTTGCGAGGATGACAAATGCAGCATGAAGTCCGAAATGCCAGATACCGAATACTGTCGCCGGGATAAGACCGATAATGACGTTCATCATGACGCCTCCGGTCGTCAGCGGATTTCTCAGATGCGGTGAGGACGAGACATGCTTTAAGGTACCTGTTTCTGTACTCATTTGCTTCCCTCCTTCTTGCTCTGGTTGATTCGGTTAAGTGCCATGGCAAGCGGCTTGCCCTGCTTAAAGAGCTGAGTAAGCGGACGCTTTGCCGGACATGCAAAGTTACAGGTCCCGCATTGAATACAGTCAAGACCGTGAATATCGATGAACTTCTGAAGATTATTTTTCTCGATTGCCTCTGCCATCATCTGCGGGTAGAGACCGAGAGGACATACGCGGATACATTTGCCGCATCTGATACAATTGGTGAGCTTGCCCTGCGCTGTCTCGACTTCATCTTCCAGATAGCAGGTCAGCGCATTGTTGCGCTTCTCGAGCGGAATATCCGTATTCGGAATGGCAATACCCATCATCGGACCGCCGAGAAGTACTTTTTTTGTACCCGGTTTGAGACCGCCTTCGTCCGGAATGATCTCAGATGCCAGCGTGCCGAATTTTACGATATAGTTGGCAGGCTGACCGGCACCGTCTCCTGTGACTGTGAGACCGCGTTCATAGAGAGGCGTATTCAGAGCGACTGCCTTATAGATTGCTGCCAGTGTAGCGACGTTGTCAACAATACAGCCAAGGCTTGCCGGCAGAGATGCCGACTCCATGTACTGGCCTGTGACAGCGTGAACCAGGTTTCGCTCACCGCCCTGCGGATACTTGACCTTGAGTTCCAACACAGAGAATCTTGAGTCCCCGGCTATAGCCTTCTTCATGGATGCAATTGCAGCCGGTTTGTTGACTTCGATCGCGATGACCGCCTTCGCTGTCGGGAAAAGCTGAAGAACAATCTTCATACCCTCAACGATTTCTTCCGGATGTTCCTGCATGAGTCTGTCATCGCATGTGATGCCCGGCTCACATTCCGCTCCGTTCGCAACGATCCATCTGATTTCTTCCGGTTTCTGAGGCATCATCTTGACATAGGTCGGGAAACCGGCACCACCGAGACCGACGACACCGGCATCTTTGATCTTATCGATGATTTCCTTTGCGGAAAGCTTTGTATAATCCGTCTTTTCACCCACACCTTCCGCCAGCGTGTACTCGTTGTCATTGATAATGACAATCGATTCCACCATGACACCGGCATTATTCAGCCGCGGCTCAATAGCCTTGACTTTACCGGAAACGGAAGAATGGATATTGGAGGAGATAAAGCCGTCCGCCCTGGCAATGAGCTGACCTACTTTGACCGGTTCATTGCGTTTTACGACAGGTATAGCCGGTTTGCCTACATGCTGACTTACCGGGAATACCAGTTCTCCCGTCGGGAGAAACTCTTTTAGGGGTTTATCTGAAGAGAGCTCTTTGTATCCCTTCGGATGTACCCCTCCCCTGAAGTTGTAAATACCCATAGTCTTTCCTTTCTATCTGCATAGTTGCGGGTCTCCCCGCTCTTTGAGCACTTTTTGATATCTGACGCTGAATTTCCTTAATTCAATCAACGGCATTCCTGATTCAGTCTCTGCGCCGGAAAATTCTGCTGAGCAAAATTGCTATTTCATACAAACCAAGCATCGGTACGGCGACCATGATCTGCGAAACCACATCCGGAGGAGTTATGACCGCCGCGAGGAAGAAAATCACAACAATCATGACTTTTCTGGCCTTGACGAGCCACTCCGCCCGTATTATTCCCATCCTTGTCAGGATGACCGAAACCACCGGCATCTCGAACACGGCTCCGAAAATCAAAAATACCGTAATCAGAAAATTCAGGTATTCCCCGATGCTGATGGAATTTGTGACGTTAACATCCTTCGTGAATGAAATAAGAAAGCCAAGCATAAAGGGAACTGTAATAAAGTATGCAAATGTCACCCCCACACAGAAGCAGATCACTCCGAACACCATAGCCAGTCCGAAATACATCCGCTCCGACTTCGTAAGCCCCGGACTGCAGAATGCATATACATGATAAGCTATGACCGGCACTGCGATGACTATCCCTCCCGCAAATGCAATCATAAAGTATGACATCAGCAGTTCCTGCGGTGCTATATAAACAAATTGATAGTTATATCGCGCGCCCATGTTCGTCAGGATCGTCACAATTCCGGATGCCAGTGAAAGGCAGGCGACCATTCCGATAACGAACACCGCCAGACATATCACAATGCGGTTCCGCATCTCCCTCAGATGATCTGTGAGAGGCATGCTCCCGTCATTATTTGTCTTCTGTGGTTCCGCCATCGCTCTTTGCTTCCTCTTCGCCTTCCATACCCTCGCGGAATCCCTTTACGCTCTTACCGAACATTTTCGTAAGTTTGGGAATCTGTGTCGGGCCAAAGATGATTACCACGATGACCAGGACTATAAGAAGCTCCTGAACCCCTATTTTCATAATAGCATTCCTCCTTTTGATGTACGTCCATCCAGTCTGCGCATATGTCTCTTTATCTGTCATCTCAGCTTCGTCTGCTCTGCTGTCACTTCAGGCGCGGCTCTCAGATTCTGTTCCGGGTTCCGGTTCCACCGCCATATCTTCAGATTCTGTGTCCGTTCCCGCTTTCACAGCCGTGTCTTCAGATCCTGTATCTGTCCCTGTTTCCGCAGCCGTGTCTTCAGATCCTGTATCCGTCCCTGCTTTCACAGCCGTGTCTTCAGATCCTGTATCTGTCCCTGTTTCCGCAGCCGTGTCTTCAGATCCTGTATCTGCCCCTGCTTCTACCGCCATATTTTCCCGGGTCATAGCCTTCTCCTCTGTTTTCTTACCGGAAGTTCCCCGGCTCAGCCCGTCAAGCGATTTCTCCAGTCCCTTAATATTCCCCGTGACTTCTTTCTCCATTTCTTCGAGCGGAGCTATTGCATCACGAAGCGGCTTCTGCGCCTCTTCAAGAGGCTCCACCACACTCTCCCTGATTTCCTTCGTCATATCATTGGTCGCATTGCGGAACTCTTTCAGCGCCATTCCGAGCTTTTTCGCATATAAAGGAAGCTTGTCCGGACCTATAACAAGCAGAGCAACTATAAAGACAAGTAATAATTCGGTAAAGCCAATTTTCATTTATTATCCCCGGGATTTTATTTCTTTTTCGACAATTTCGGAAAGACGGTATCCGTCGTTTTGAAAGCGCTTACGGATGATTTTACATTACAAATTATAATTTTTCACGAGAATGTTTGTCAAGAAACCGTACACAAAACAAGCCCTCGTAAAGGGCTTGTTTTGCAAAAAATGCAAGTATCGAAATATCGATATTTCACACTCGAAAAGCACTTCCTATTACAGTCCGTCCGTCTGTTTAACAGATTGTTCTTCTTATCTTCAAGAAAACCTTGATTTATATCACTCCATATGCCCATCCCGGTACATAGAGAACTTATCCATCGGATATTTCTTCAGATTTTCAAGAATCTTGCGCCCGTCTGCCTTCTTGAACAACAGATTACGAGCTTTCACAACATCCGTCTCCGCTTCCAGTCTGGATGGTCCGCCGACGCATCCGCCCGGACACATCATACCTTCGATAAAGTCCTCTTTCAATCTTCCGGACTTGAGCATGAGAAGTGCTTTCTTGCAATCCGCACCGCCCGCACATGCAAGCAGATGAATATCCGAAGTATCCTCTCCGCGTTCCTTCATAACTTCCAGAACCGCATCTGCAACGCCGCCGCTGCCTGCGAATTTCTTACCCCACAGAGAAGACTCCTGATAATCTTTCTCTTCCGGATCGAATGTGACGCCTTTGGACCGAATCAGCGCAAGCATCTCTCCAAATGTCACGGCATAATTCGGTCTGTCTGCGATGAATTCATTGAGAGTCTCACCCTTCTTGGCGATACAAGGTCCGACAAATACAGTTACCGTTTCCGGATCAAGCGACTTCAGATAACGTGAAACCGCGACCATCGGCGAAACAGTGCTGGACATATTTTCTTCATAAATCTTCGGGAACTCGTGGCGGATCATACTGATGAATGCCGGGCAGCACGACGTTGTCATCTTGCGGCCTTCCTTCTTAGCTTCCGTCCACTCGGCCGCCTCGTAAGCAGCTGTCATGTCGCCGCCGAGACCGACTTCGACTACCTCGGCAAATCCGACCTCCTTCAGGGCCTTTCTCACGGAAGCCATCGTGATGTCCTTGCCGAACTGACCTTCCGTTGCCGGTGCCAGCATGGCGACAACTTTCTTTCCGGCCTTAATATCCTGAATGATCGGTACTATGAATTTTTTGGAGCTGAGTGCTCCGAACGGGCAATGGTCTATGCAGTGACCGCAGTGGATGCATTTTTTCTCATCAATCTGGCAGAATCCGTACTCATCATAGGAAATTGCATTTACAGGACAGGCTTTCTTGCATGGACGTTCAAGATGTACGATTGCGCCGAACGGGCATGCGGCTGAGCACTTTCCGCACTCGCGGCACTTTTCGGGATCGATTTTCATGCGTAATATGTCCTGGGAAATCGCACCGAACTTGCAGGAGCTGAGGCATGCTTTGCCAAGGCAGAAACGGCAGTTGTCCGTCACGGAATATGTGGATGTCGGGCAGTCGTCACAAGCCGGTTTGATGACCTGGACAACGTTCTTAGTCTCATTATTCACGTCGGCATTCAGCCCGCTGGAAAGTCGGATTCTTGCCCTTACAATTTCGCGTTCCTTGTAGATGCAGCATCGATATTCCGGCTTCGGACCGGGACTGATTTTATATGTTATCTTTTCTTTATTCTCAGCATCCAGTCTGTCTTCCCAGGCAAGCTTACACACTTCATAGTCCACATTTTGTTTAATATTGTGAACTCCACTATCATTTGTAACCATATCCCATTCCTCCTAAAAATCAAAAAATTAAGTCATATGTGCCATTGAAAGGGAATCTTTTTGAAAATTCTATACATTTATTATAATGAATAGAGATATGGTTAAAAAAGGCTAACCTAGTTAAGCACTCTTAATTTGCACGTTTTTTGTCTTCAGGGAAAGGGCTTCTGTTTTTTAAGGAGACAAATGATGAATGCAAACCGGACTCAATCACAAACCGTCCCGGCGAATACATTCCCTTGCATAATCTCCCACATCCGACCACACAAGCTGCTGCAGATATCGGTCACGGTTCTCCGGCAAGACAGCTATGTGCATCTGTATCTGCCTTATCTTCCCGGCTGCCCGTTCCGCTCCGGACAGCTTCAGATAGTCTTCAAATGCCGAAACCTTTGCTCCCGACCATCCGTCGTTAAGAACAGGCATATAAATCATATCGCATTCTGTCAGAAGATCCTCGAGATGTGCCAGGCCGTTTCCCAGATCTATTATTACGACCTCATAGCTCGACCGCACTGTGATTTCACGTAATAGCCTATGCCACTCCTCCGGAGTGACGCTGCGCAGCTCCTGCCCGCATGTGCATGGAGGGATAAAGTCGAGAGCTGCAATGTGACCGACGATTGCAGACATCCTGCTCATCAGATCCGCTTCGCCCTGACGCATGATGTAGATAAGATCTCCGATATTCCTTTCAAATGTTTCATGCAGTATCTGCGCAAGTCCCGAAAAGTCTTCGATGTTAATGTAAAGCACCGGTTTATCTGCAGCCAGAATCTGCCCCATAGCGACCGCTAAGGATGTCTTGAAACATCTTCCAACCGGTGAATACACACCTACTACTTTGCATGCCGGTTTCAGAATCCTCTCATCGGCAGAAACAGGTTCTTCTTTCTCACCATAATGTATCATGACCTCGCGAAGTATTTCCCGTGCAGACTGATATTTATATACACCCGGATACCTGCCGTTACTTTTCATTTCATGATTGTCCCGCAAAATAATGATTGTTCCGGCAGACCATTCCGGCATATCATCGCGAATCAATTCAGAAGAAATCAGAAGAACTTCAATCGGCTGATTTTTCATGAACTCCACAAGTTCCGACAGTCCGGTGAACATGTGAATGTCCATGGGGATGTTGCCATGTTCTCTGACATAATCGGCGAGTTTGGCAGCATACTTTTTCTCAGGGTCACAAACGGCAAGGATTTTGTACTTCATAAATAACCTCCAATTATTATCAGGCAGAAATACCATATGCATCAGCTCATGGGTGATTGACCTCGGTATCACTCTGCGCGCACATCACAGACTTACGTCACGAGTATTGCGCGATGAATGATAAGTACTCTCTCCCCACCACTATCACCGCAGCAATAAATACGGGCACAGAAAACGGAAAGTTCTCCGGTCTTTTCCCTTTCTTTCGGTAAGGTGTAATCCTCCCGCTTCGCCTTGTCTCCAGAACATAACGGTAAAGATAGTGAAATCTCTCCCTGAAGCCGGCAGCCCGGATCATCCTGATAAATGCCGCAATGCCCCCCGCGACAAAAGACCACAACATAATCCGAAGCATTCCGGAAAAACCGGCAATACCGCCAAGTGCCATCAACAGCTTGATGTCACCGGCTCCCATCATACGGAACCTGAAAAGCGGAAGTAATATAACGAGCGGTATAGTTGTTCCCAGAATAAAATCTGCGATACCGAAAGTTCCGGATCCCATGGTCTGAAGCAGGAGTCCCGTCACAGAAGAAACCAGAGTTAAAATATTCGGAATACGGCCGGTCCTGAGATCAAAGCACATGGCCGTACCTGCTGTAACTAACAAAATAAAAGCCTTAGCGTGCATAGAAATACCTCCAATCCGATTGCAATATCTCGACCAAGAATGTTTTGATAATTCCCGCAACACACGCCGTAACGCATGCACAAGTTAAGCCTCCGCCCCTGCACAGAACACAAATCTGCGTTGGGAAGAATGCCAAAGTGAATGTCACATAGCGCACATATCATAGACTTACGTCATGAGTATTACTCGATGAAGATTCAAGAACGCCTCGGCGTTCTTGACGCGACATGCGCGGCGCGTAAGCGCCTTCCACTGCGCATGTCTGCGATCCGCCGGAGGCGTTTATTCTTCATCGCGAGATTGTACTCACGATGAAGACGAATGTCATCTTGCGCGCGTATCTCACGACTGAAGTCACGAGTATTACTCGATGAAGAATAAATGGAAAGCGAGACAGAAACGTCTCAAAAGAAATGCAGACTTATAATAACACGATAAATTCTATCCGGACAATATCGGAATTATTCACGAATACCTCTCTGAAAATTCGTTATTCAAAGCGGCCATTATTTTTTGCGAATTAACATGCCGTCGCAGCGTCGGACTTGTCCCCACAAATTCCGAACAAATCACATTGTCCGGAATTTCCATTTACTATATAATAAAATGAGACACAAAATTCACTCGCATGCATATGAGTAATTGCGAAACTATATTCTGCACATAGAGTTTCAAAAATTCCTGCCGCATGTCCCCGCCGAAAGGAACCACCCTTGGATCAGTCAGAAATCACCCGTCTATCTCTCTACCGAGATCTGACCAATCTCAGCAATGAAAACAGCGCCCATCTGGTCCAGCATGTAGAGAGCGGAAAAACCTACGTAAAAAAAGAGCTGCGGAACTATGACCGCAGCGTATTTGAATATATAAAAATGAGAGACTTATCCGGAATTCCGCATATTGTCGACATTATTGAGAATTTCGGAGAAGGAAAGCGCCCTGACGT
Organism: uncultured Lachnospiraceae bacterium; assembly: GCA_947302185.1. Next base: position 4,504 of record CAMYVI010000035.1, on the reverse strand, counting down.
CCTCATCGTAATTGAAGAATACATCACCGGAAGCACCCTCCGGGAAGTTCTGGATGCTTACGGTCCCGTGAAGCCGGACATTGCACTGGACTACATGATGCAATTATGTCAGACTCTATCTGTCCTGCATGACAGAAAACGGCCTATTGTACACACCCGCATCTCACCGGAAAATGTCATGGTCACACGAAACGGCCTGATTTATCTCCTCAATTTTGATGCCGCCAGGGAAATCGAACTCATCGATTCAGACATATTAAAAAAAGCCGAGACAGGCGAGCCCTTCAATGCTTACAGCGCTTACATTGCTTCCGGCCAATTTGAAAATCTTCCGGCAGAACCCCAGACAGATGTCCTGGAATGCGGCTCACTTTTCCGTGAAATGATTACCGGTGTCTCACCGGCATCTCCAACGCCTTCTATCCCCCTGCTCAATCGCCCGGAAGTAGAAATTCTTCAACCGATCATAACGAAATGCACGGAAATCGAGCCTTCGGCGCGTTATGCAGACGCTGCCGAACTGCTCGCAGCCCTCCGGGAAATCGTCCCGGACTTCGAGCAGCTGCTTGCTGAAAGGGCTCCGGTTTCAAAGTGGCGTTTTTATATAAGGCTGCTTACACTGGTCATGTTTATCGCCGCGGTCATTGTTTTATTTATATTTATTACAGGAAAATGGCCTCCGTCGTAAGATTGCTCAAAACAATTGCCGCACTGACATACATCTCATTCCTGTGACAATTCGGTCACAGACTGATGCTTTGTATATCAGTGCGGCAATTTTTTACTCTGTTATTGAAAATTCAACAGACGTACTCAGCGGAAGGCGCCTTGACGCCGCGCTCGTCGCTGCAAGAACGCCGCGGCGTTCTTAAATCGCAATAACCTGCTTTTATTTCTTCTTCGATCTCTTCTCGTATTCCTGCATATCCTTATACAGCGGCCCCACCAGAAGAATCATACAGATTGCGTTCGGAATGATCATAAGAGCATTCAGAATATCGGAGATATCCCATGCAATCTCAAATGCGGAAACGCATCCCACGAAAGCCACGATTGAGAAAATAATACGATAAGCCATCGCAGCGCTTGTATTTCTCGTCAGATACTCGAGCGCCTTCTCGCCGTAATACTCCCATCCGAGAATCGTAGAAAATGCAAAGAGCGCGAGTGCGACTGCAACAAGCCATGCACCGGGTTTGCCGAGCGTTGACTCAAATGCACGGATCGTAAGCGGAGCTCCCTGAAGGACTGTCTCACCGTTGACAACAACTTCATTCATAACGCCGCTGGTAAGGATGGAGAGACCGGTCATGGTACATACGACAAATGTATCCCAGAAAGTACCTGTCTCGCTGATATATGCCTGCTTGACATAATCATCACTTGTTGCGGCTGCTGCCGTGATAGCTGCAGAACCCATACCTGCTTCGTTAGAGAAGCATCCGCGGGCGACGCCCTTGTTCATAGCCTGAGCCATGGAAGCGACGACCGTTCCGGCTGCACCGCCGCCTACTGCCTGCGGTGAGAAAGCCATGCGGAACATGGTGACAAATGCACCCGGAATCGCTGTGATATGCATAATGACTACTATAAGGGCTCCCACGAAATAGAAAACGGCCATGAACGGAACAATAACGGAAGCTACGTTGGAAATACTTTTCAGACCGCCTACAACGACGATCAGTGTAGCTGCACCTACAACGATTCCGACGACCCACATCGGGATGCCTGCAATCGTCTGCATAGCGGATGCGATCGAATTACCCTGTGTAAGGTTACCGATACCGAAAGATGCTACAACCGCAAATGAAGCAAATGCAATCGCAAGACCTCTTCCGAATCCTTTCCACTTATCGCCATAGACAAGCGGAATACCGCGTTCCATGGACATCATAGGACCGCCGAGCATCTCGCCCTTTTCATTCTTGATACGATAGCGTACAGCAAGAGCACACTCCGTGAACTTTGATGTAAGTCCGAATGCTGCTGAGATCCACATCCAGACCAATGCGCCGGGACCGCCTACTGCCAGTGCAGATGCGACACCGGCAATATTACCGGTACCGATCGTAGCAGCGAGTGCCGTACAAAGAGCTGCGAAAGGAGAAACGTCACCTTCGCCCTTGGTCTGTCTTGCTTCTTTGGAAATCGTGTTGCCGATGGCATGGCCGAGATTGGTCCAGCACAAAAATCTTGTGCGGATCGTAAGAAAAATACCGGTACCGACCAGAACAGTCAGCATGATCGGACCCCATACTACGGCATCGATAGCCTCCAGAAAACTGATGAAACCTTCCATAAATTCCCTCCTCTTATTATTGCAACGTACATGTCATACACATCCTGCAGGTAAATCCTCGAATACCGGTTACGACCGGTTGAACTTTAGAAAAATTGCCCGCTCACTGCGGTCTGACATGAAAAATGGCGCATTAAATACACTATGCGCCAGCCCCGTTGCTTTTAACGTATGTACTATAATACATACAAAAAAGTGAAGTTTCAACAAATTTTTCACAAAAGGGGAAATTTATGCATTATAAATGCCGTATCACTTCAGATATGCGATCACCTCGAACGGTCTCAGCACAGAGAGCTTCGCTGTCTCAGCATCCGCGTAATTCTGAACCAGCACCTCTGCTTCCTGCGGAACTTCATATGCCTCTCCGAGAGCTCTGTCTTCGCCTGCGAGATTTGCAAATACTGCCAGCTTCTCTCCGTTCAGCTCTCTGACATAAGTGATAATGTCATCGTTACCGGAATCCGTAAAGCTGATGCTGCCCTCAGAAATGATTTCCTTCTCTTTTCTGAGTCTGATGAGCTTTCTGTAGAATGCAAGAATGGAATCATCATCCTGCTCCTCAGTCTCAACATTGATATACGAGTAATTTTCCGGAATTCCGATCCACGGAGTACCCGTCGTAAAGCCGGCATTCGGACCTGCCGTCCACTGCATCGGCGTACGGCCGTTGTCGCGGGAGCGCTCATTTACGATGTGCAGCGCTTCCTCCGGAGATTTTCCTTCCTCCTGAAGAATCCTATAGTAATTCAGGGACTCAACATCTTTATACTGCTCAATGGAGGTGAAGCCTGTATTTGTAATACCGATTTCCTCGCCCTCATATACATATGGCGTTCCGCGCATCAGGTGAGTGAGAGCGCCCATCATTTTACCTGACTCTTTCCAGTAATTCTTATCGTCGCCAAAGCGGGAAATCGCGCGCGGCTGATCGTGATTATCCCAGAAGAGAGCATTCCATGCATTCTTCGCTGCCATGCCTTCCTGCCAGGTCTTGAACAGATTCCTCAATTCCACGAAATCCGGGTCCTTCAGCGCCCACTTCTGGCCGTTCAGGTAATCTACCTTCAGGTGATGGAAACTGAAGACCATAGCCAGCTCCTTCTCATCCGGGTTCGCATACCGCACACAATTGTCAAGGGATGTCGAGGACATCTCACCGACAGTGACATAGGTATCGATACCGGTATCGCCGACCAGCTCTTTTAAGTACTGATGAATACGCGGGCCGTCAGTATAGAACCTGCGGCCGTCGCCGATAAAATCATCCTCATAGACGTCCGGCTTTGAAATCAGGTTCACAACGTCAAAACGGAAACCTTTTACTCCCTTGGTTTTCCAGAAGCGGATGACTTCCTTGAGTTCCTCTCTTACTTCCGGGTTCTCCCAATTGAGATCTGCCTGGCTGACATCAAAGAGGTGGAGATAATATTTACCGATTGAAGGAACGTACTCCCATGCGGAACCGCCGAACTTGGAGACCCAGTTGGTCGGCTCGTGTCCGTCGACCGGATCTTTCCAGATATAATAATTCATATATTTGGGATCACCTGCCAGTGCCTTCCGGAACCATTCGTGATCCGTCGATGTATGATTAAATACCATATCAAACATGAATCCGATTCCGTATTTCTCAGCCTCGGCGATCATTTCCTCCACATCCTCCATCGTTCCGAAACGAGGATCAATCGCGCGGTAGTCCGCGACGTCGTAACCGTTATCGTTCTGAGGGGAAACAAAGAACGGAGTTGTCCATACATAATCTATTCCGAGTGATGCAAGATATGGAATCCTGGAGGTTATACCTTTAATGTCTCCCACTCCGTCGCCGTTGGAATCGGCAAATGATCTGACATATATCTGATAAACTGTACTGTTATGAAAGCTTCCCATATTCATCCTCCGTTTCATATTTAAAATGTAATCTCTGACGCAGGTCTTCAGCCCGCGTCAGAGACAATTTTCTTTTTTCAAATGGTATAAGTTGTGTTATCGGAACCGCTTCGCGAACCCGATAATCGGCCTTTTAGATATATCATGCCGCTTCTTTATCAATTCCCCTGGCCTTACCGACAATTACCGTCGCAGTGAACGGAACGATGATCGCGATGAGCATTGCAATTGCAAACGGTACATACTTAGCCGGAACAATTGAAAGAATACCCGGAAGACCGCCGACACCGATGGAAAGAGCCGATACTTTCA
>CAMYVI010000034.1 GCA_947302185.1 uncultured Lachnospiraceae bacterium | reverse complement strand
CTTAAGTCGTGAGATGAATGCGCAAAATGAAACTTGTCTCTGACATGGGATACATAACTGAGTAGGAAAGCAGGTATATGAGTTGTATAGACATGACACTCCCGGAGATGAAGGAGTATATTTCCGGTCTCGGAGAAAAGTCATTTCGCGCAAAGCAGATTTACGAGTGGATCAATATTAAAAATGCATCATCCTGGAATGAGATGACGAACCTTCCCAAAAACCTGAGGCAGAAGCTGGAGGAGGATGAGCCTCTTCCTGTCCCTAAGGCGAGGGAAGTACAGGTCTCCGCAATCGACGGGACCCGCAAATATCTTTTCGAGCTGTCCGACCGGAATTATGTCGAGAGCGTTTTCATGAGGTATAAACACGGAAATACAGTTTGTATATCTTCTCAGGTCGGCTGCCGAATGGGCTGTGCTTTCTGTGCATCCGCCATAGGCGGGCTTACAAGAAATCTCACACCCGGTGAAATGCTCGGTCAGATTTATGCGATTGAGAGGGACATCGGGGAACGTATATCCAATGTTGTAGTCATGGGAACGGGGGAACCTCTCGATAATTATGATAACCTGGTGAAGTTCATTCGAATGCTTACAGACGCTGACGGACATAATATCAGCGAAAGGAACGTAACGGTTTCCACTTGCGGTATTGTACCGGGAATCCGGAAACTTAAAGATGAAAAGCTTATGATTAATCTGGCGCTCTCGCTCCATGCGCCGAATGATGAACTCAGAAAAACCATTATGCCGATTGCCCGGTCATACCCGCTCGGTGAAGTTTTTGCTGCACTTAAAGAGTATTATTCAGTAGGAAGAAGACGTTTGACTTTCGAGTACAGTCTCATGGAAGGAGTCAACGACTCTGATGAATGTGCGAGAGAACTTGCCGAAAAGCTGAAATCTTTTAACTGTCTGGTAAATTTGATACCGGTAAATCCCGTAAGGGAACGAAAATTTACGGCTCCCGACAGAACTGCGGCGTTCGGCTTTCAGAAAAAACTTGAAAATTATGGAATTAATGTTACTATTAGAAGGGAAATGGGCAGAGATATAGACGGTGCCTGTGGACAATTAAGAAAGAGATATTTAGAAACGGATAACGTATGAAAGCATTTGCACTCACAGATGTGGGACAAAAGAGAAAAATTAATCAGGATAGTGTATTTGCTTCTGCAGGACCGGTCGGAAATCTGCCGAATCTGTTCATTGTAGCAGACGGCATGGGAGGACACAATGCGGGTGATTTCGCTTCCAGATATGCGGTCAATACCGTCAGGGAGGCGATTGCGGCAAGCCGTGAGCAGAATCCTGTAAAACTGATCCGGGAGGCAATTGAACTGGCCAATCAGGGAATACTCGATGAGGCAGCAAGGCATGAAGAGATGCGCGGAATGGGAACAACGATTGTTGTAACTACCGTGATCGGAAATTTTGCATATACCGCCAATGTCGGGGACAGTCGGCTGTATCTTTACGACGGAGAACTCCGCCAGATTACAAAAGACCATTCCCTGGTTGAGGAAATGGTAAGGCTGGGTGAGATCAGTGAGGAAGAAGCCCGGAATCATCCGGACAAGCATATTATCACGAGAGCACTCGGAGCAACAAGAACAGTCGAGACGGACTTTTTTGATTTTAAGGTCGAACCGGACAGCAAAATACTGATGTGTTCGGACGGACTATCCAATATGGTTGACAATGGCGAGATAAGAAGAATTCTTGAAAAGCCGGTGACTGCGGAGGAGACAGCCCTTGAGCTCGTGAATACAGCGAACAACAACGGCGGAAAAGATAATATCGCGGTCATAATAGTTGAGCCGGATACGGACGAGGAGGAGCAATGTTAAAATCGGGGACAATTCTAGGGGAAAGATATGAGATAGTAGGCAGAGTCGGTTCCGGTGGTATGGCTGATGTTTATAAGGCCAAAGATCATAAACTGAATCGTTTCGTAGCCGTAAAAGTCATGAAACCGGAGTTTCGTGAAGACGGCACATTTATATCTAAGTTCCGTCGCGAAGCACAGGCGGCAGCGGGTCTGGCAAATCCCAATATCGTTAATGTATTCGATGTCGGTGAGGATCAGGGAAATTACTATATTGTTATGGAGCTTGTCGAAGGAATCACCCTGAAAGACTATATCGGCAAGAAAGGCAAGCTTTCCGTCCGTGAAGCCACAAGTATAGCAATACAGGTATGTATGGGTCTTGCAGCGGCACATTCTCAGGGAATCGTTCATCGTGACGTAAAGCCGCAGAATATCATTATCTCGACTGACGGAAAAGTCAAGGTTACTGATTTCGGTATAGCACGTGCGGCATCATCCAATACGATAAGTGCCAACGCAATGGGATCTGTTCATTACAGTTCTCCCGAACAGGTGCGCGGCGGATATTCAGATTCCCGTTCGGATATTTATTCTCTCGGTATTACCCTGTACGAGATGGTCACCGGACGGGTTCCGTTCGACGGTGAGACAACGGTCGCTATCGCCATCAAGCATCTTCAGGATGAGATGGAGCCGCCTTCAAAATACTCACCGGAACTTCCGCATTCTCTCGAACAGATTATTTATAAATGTACGCAGAAGAGTGTTGACCGCAGATATCAGACAATGGATGATGTCATCGCGGATCTCAAGCATTCTCTGGTCGAGCCGGATGGCGATTTTGTAAACCTGTCATCTCTGACCAATCATTCGGCTACCGTTACGATCACTCCGGATGAGCGCAAAAATATCAGGTCCGGAATGGCGGCAGGGCGTGCTAAAGAAACTGCGAGGGGCAGCAGTTCTCAGGCGTCTCCCAAGAAGGTAAGGGAAGAGATAGAAGAGCCTGAAGAGGTGGATGATATTGATGACGGTACCGATGATGACGGCATCAGTTCAAAACTGGAAAAAGCCATGACTATCGGAGGATTCGTGATCGGTGCCATTATCATATGTGTATTGATCTACTTCATTGGCCGTGCAGCCGGACTTTTCGGGTCTCGTTCGTCGGGAGGGACAAATTCTCAGGATACTGTCGTTGCTACAGACAGTAAAAATGATCAGACTCTGACCGGAACACCGACTCCGGCAGTTACAACTGCGGCAGATACAAGCAGTGCTCAGGTCACAGTACCGCAGATCGTCGGACTTACAGAAGACGTGGCACTGACAACAGCCAATTCTGCTGGTCTCGGTATCAAGAAGGCCGGAGAAGAAGCTTCGGATCAGTATGAAGCGGGACAGATCGTCCGCCAGGATCCGGCTGCGGGTGCGACAGCTGATCGCAATACGACAATCACATTCTATGTGAGCAGCGGGCCGGCTGCAGCAATGGTGATTCCGGACGTCTCTAATATGAGCCTCAATGATGCGCAGGCAGCTCTTGCCGCCGCAGGATTTACTAATATTTCTGTAGAGAACGTAGCGAATAATGACGTAGCGAACGGAAATGTCATTTCCGTGAACCCGGCGGCAGGTCAGCAGGCAGATGCTGAAACAGCGGTTACACTCACTGTCAGCAGCGGTCCGGAGAATGCGGAGATGGTTACTGTCGGGTCCTGGGGAGGACTTGATCAGGAGCTCGCAACAAGACTGGCTGAGGAGCTTGGTCTGGTAGTTAAGATCGAGTACGGTTCATCTTCCAATCTCAACGAGGGGGATGTCATTTCTCAGAGCATCTCGAGCGGAACAGAAGTACCGCAGGGAACGGAAATCGTATTCAAGATCAACGATCCTTCAAAGGCAACCACTGAAACAGAATCGGCTCCGGAAGCAGAAACTGCTACCCAGACTTCAGACCCGAATGCCAACAGCGGATGGTCTACGTCTTCCATGCTCGGTGAGCCTGACAGGTATCAGGGCGGAGCATACAGACTTGTACTTCAGCAGACAGTTGACGGTGACATGGTAGAGACGACTGTCGCAGAAGGAAATTCAATTGAATTCCCGTATCAGGTAACTTGCAATGGCGCTGCGGGCGTCACGAACGGTACGATTGTTATGTACGTGCTCACGGACGGCGAGTATCAGGTTCTCGTCTCCTGGCCGGTGGTATTTACGCAAGGTTAACGATGCAGGGAAAGATAATGAAAGGTATTGCCGGATTCTACTATGTCGACACAGTAGAGTCCGGCATTTATGAATGCAAGGCCAAAGGCATTTTTCGTAAGGAAAAAAAGAAGCCCCTTGTCGGCGACGATGTGGAAATTGTCGTGACGCATGAAGGGGATCGTGAGGGAAACATTATCTCGATATTGCCCCGCACAAATGAGATGGTGCGTCCCGCGGCTGCCAATGTAGAGCAGGCTCTCGTGCTTTTCGCCATAAAAAGTCCGGACCCGAATCTGCCGCTTTTAGACAGATTTTTAATTGCGATGGAGAAACGGCATATTCCTGCAGCAATTCTCTTCAATAAGCAGGATTTGGCGAAGGAAGAGGAAAAAATCAAACTGCGAGATGTATACAGCGGAAGCGGTTGCAAAGTATTCTTTGCTTCCCTCGAAGAAGGAAGAGGAATCGACGAAATCCGCGAGTACCTCGAAGGTAAGACTACACTTCTTGCCGGTCCTTCCGGAGTCGGTAAGTCAACGCTGACAAATGCCGTTCAGAAAAACGTTCATATGGAGACCGGCGAGATATCCAGAAAGCTTCTGCGGGGAAAGAATACAACTCGTCATACCGAACTCATTCCCTGCGGAGGCAGAACGTATCTGATGGATACTCCGGGTTTTACGAGCTTTGAGCTCATGCATACGGAGAAAGAAGAGCTCCGATTTTATTATGAGGAATTTGCGGGCTACGAGGGAAAATGCCGGTTTGACGGCTGTGTCCACGTACACGAGCCCGATTGTGCTGTGAAGTCTGCAGTCACGGACGGCCTGATCAATAAGACTCGATATCTGAATTACTGTGACATTTATGAGGAGCTAAAGGAAAAGGAAAGACGGCGCTATTGATCATATGATGCTCTTGAGCCGTCTTGTCGTTATGGGTGCTGCATTTTTGCTCTGATGCAGAAGTCTCATGTATCACTACATATTTTCAGGAGGTAAATATGGAATATTATCTTTCACCGTCCCTATTGGCGGCGGATTTTGCCGATCTCCGGGGAGCCTTCGACGCTCTTGAAAGTGCAGGGGTCAAGTGGCTGCATCTGGATGTGATGGACGGCGTCTTTGTTCCGAATCTCTCTTTCGGAATCACGGTCATTTCGTCGATCAGAAAGGCAACGAATCTGTTTTTTGACGTGCATCTTATGATAACGGATCCGATTCGTTATGTAGATGATTTTGCAAATGCAGGTGCGGATCTCATAAACTTCCATCTGGAAGCATGTCAGGATCCTCAAGCCGTTATCGATGCGATAAAGAAGACAGGCAAAAAGATCGGTATCACAATAAAGCCGAAGACACCGGTCGAGGAATTACTGCCTTATCTTGATCAGGTCGATATGATACTTCTTATGTCTGTGGAACCCGGTTTTGGAGGGCAGTCTTATATTCCTGGTTCTACGGAAAAAATCAGAAAGCTTCGCGATATGCTTGAAGAGAGGGGACTGGAGACAGATATTGAGATAGACGGCGGCGTCGGACTCGGAAATATCAATGAGGTGCTTGAGGCCGGATGCAATATCGTGGTTGCCGGAAGCGCAGTTTTTAAGGGTAATATCGCTGAAAGTGCCGGTAAGTTTCAAAATATCCTGGAAGAATTTCGGTCATGAGGATAGCAATAATCTGTGCAGGCCCGTGTGACAGAAAGTTTTTGCATGAATTCCGAAATAATCGAAAGCCTGATTATTGTATAGCTGCAGACAGGGGGCTGTTGACCTGTCTTGACGCCGGATTGATGCCTGATTGCGTGCTTGGGGATTATGACAGTCTCATTCAGGATGCTTCGGAAGGAGCAGATGGCGAGGAATCTTCGGTTCTTTCTCAAATAAACGAATATCATGCGAACCTTCTTGAAAAGCTCGGTAAGGAAGGAAAACGGATTCTGACTTACCCTGCCCGTAAAGATTTCTCTGATTCTGAGGCGGCTGTGAGAGAAGCTGTTCGTATAATAGAGGATGAATGGCAAAAGGAAAAATTCCTCCGGGAGACGGATGTTCATGATGAGATTTATCTTCTGGGTGCTACAGGCGGCAGACTTGACCACTTTCTTGCAAATCTCGCCGTCCTTATGATCCCCACTAAGCTTGGTATCAGAGCCTGGATACTGGATGAGAGAAACGAGATCACACTTCTTCGCGAGGGATGTATATTGCCGAGAAACCGTACATTCGGAAAGTATGTCTCCCTGATACCCTATACCGATGAGGTGACGGGTGTCGTGCTAAAGGGCTTCCGATATTTGCTGCATGGTCATACGCTCACACGTGATAATACATTGGGGCTCAGTAATGAGATCGAGGATGAGATCGCGGAGATTTCATTTGACAGCGGAATTCTGATTATGATTCTCTCAATGGACTGAGGGAAATAAATGTTAAATAGAAAGGAGTTAATGATGGAAGCAAAAGGAATCGAGAAGGTTTATAATTATCTCAACGATGCGCAAACCTATTATCTGGCTACGGTAGATGAGGGAAAGCCGAGAGTCAGGCCGTTCGGAACGATTCTCCTTGATGATGGAAAGCTGTACATTCAGACGGGCAGAGTGAAGGACGTTTCAAAGCAGATTGCCGCAAATCCATTCGTCGAAATATGTGCTTGCATGGGCACATCATGGCTTCGTATTCAGGCGGAACTTGTGGAAGATAACAGCCGTGAAGTCAAAGTTAAAATGCTGGATAAGATGCCGTCCCTGAAGGCGATGTACAGTCCTGATGATGACAATACACAGATGTTCTGGCTTAAGGATGCGACAGCTACCTTCAGCTCGTTTACAGCCGAACCCGAAATCATTCGGTTCTAAAGTGTATGTTATCATTTCGGATATATAGAACAACTAAGGGGCTGTCGCATTAAGGCGCGCCACCGCAATATATGGCAGATATGATTTGCAAACATCTGCCATATATTGTGGCTGCACCGTCTAATTCGACAGCCCCTCGTCTTAAAGCAATCTGTTTATCCTAAATAAGCTATCGTTGCCTGATAATAACGATACAATGAAGTCATAGCCCTGGTAGCTATCAAGTCGATTGCCATGGGCGCAACAGCCGTCCATAGGAGATATCGGTATGCTGAAATGGATAAAAAAATCCCTTGGCAGAAAGGTTTTGCTATTCACCATTATAGTAGTAGTGATAGTGACGATCATTCTGTTACAGACCTCGTTCTATGCATCAAAAACGGCGTTTATCGAAGCCAATGAATACAGAAACTACTGTGATGCCAAAAACATTATGAAAAGTATAGACAGGGAGTTATTGGTTGATTTGTGCAAAAAGGCGGAGAAATTTTACACATCCCATGATGACCTGTACATGGAGTATAAACAGAACGAGAAACTGATTCAGGAAGAATTCAACACAGCTGTGCATACTCCGAAATATGATGAACTCGATAAAATATTATCTGAATTGATTTTGGCGGAGGGACCTGATGAGGGAAGGCTTGTTCTTGTTGATTATTCGAACAGCACATATTTTACGTTCTTCGTAAATGATCCTGAAAGCGAACCGGGGGAAAGACTGTTATTTTACAGAAAACCCGAGAGTCTGGAAAGAAAGCCTATAGAGACAGTAACTGAGAATCCTTTAGCCGATACGGAAGTTCTAAAACAAAACAGAGTTTTGAATATCGATCTTGTTTCCATGACTTATCTGATATATGAAGCAGAGGATCACCCGTTCAGAATATATTTGTTTCTGGATACAGAAGAAGAACTGAGTGGACTTATCGGAGGATTTGCTATAAAAGATGCTCTTCTTGTCATGGCCCTAAGTATGATCCTGTTAGGACTTATAGTTCTTATGCTGGTCAGACATGCTGTTATCTATCCGCTGAACAACCTTTCCGAGGCTACAGGTTCTCTTATTAACAATCTGGTGAATGAGAGAGAAAACGGTTACGTATATAAGAAAATCGATATCAACACGGGAGATGAAATAGAACATTTATATCATTGTTTTCAGATCATGGAAGAAGATATCTACGACTACATGGACCGGCTGAAGATCGCAACTTCGCAAAAAGAGAGGATCAGTACGGAACTATATATAGCAGAATCCATTCAGAAACAAATGCTCCCTTCCGTTAAGCCCGATTTTTCAAATCAACCTTGCTTTGATCTGGCTGCATCTATGCATCCTGCCAAAGAAGTGGGGGGAGATTTTTACGACTTCTTTATGCTCTCTGAGGACAGGCTTGCTTTTCTCATCGCGGATGTTTCGGGAAAAGGCATTCCCGCGGCACTCGTCATGGCTATCGGCAAGACTGTGCTGAAGAATTATTTGAAGGAGAACGGGGATGTCAGCGAGACGTTCCGCATCGTCAATAATGTGCTCCTTGATGCAAATGAAAATAGTATGTTTATTACTGCATTCGGAGCAATTTTGAATCTCCGGACAGGGAATTTGACGTATGTGAATGCGGGGCACGAGGATCCGTTTGTGATGAGCGAGGACGGAGTATTTGTACTTCGCAAGGAAAAACACTCCGTCGTTCTGGGAGCAGTGGACGGTATTACATACAACACACACAGCATGAAACTGATACCGGGTGATCGTATTTATATTTATACGGACGGTGTGATAGAAGCTCAGAATCATGAACAGGTCATGTTCGGATATGAGAGGACGGGCGCAGTACTGAATGAAGTAAAAAACGTGTCTGTTTCGGAGCTCATAAAGTCTGTCAGGAAGTCTGTGAACTTGTTTGTGGGAGATGAACCGCAATTTGACGATATGACGATGATGTGTCTGGATTTCAAGGCTTACTATACAGATTGAAACCTTTGACCGGATTATTCTCAGAGTTTCGGAATTATCAAACTCGGTGTCAAAGCTCCGAATCTGTTTGTGGCGGAGGAATTCATGAACAGGGAACACGGTCTTTCTCTGTAAAATCCGGCTGAATATATGAAATAGAAAGCTGCCATTTCGAATCAGCTTATTTATAGAAGTTACTGACGAAGAATACGGTGCGGAGACTATACTCCGCACCGCTTTTGCATGCCATATTTATTTTTTCGTCAGGAGCCACTGCTGCGCTGTGGTTGCAGACGGATTTCTTACCAGCACATTAGTACCGCTCGCCATTTTATTGCCGTTAATATGCAGAACGGTGCCAAAGCCACTGGTCATTGTCAGCGAGCCTTTGGGATTTTTCTCCACCTTCCATAGTTGACCTTTCAGCCCCTTCCATGGAGCCTGAATAACGTTAGCTCCGTCTTTAGCCGTATTACCGGAAATTGTCAGGACCATTCCGGAATACGCATTTTCTATACGGTAGTAACCGCTTCCGCTGTAAGTAAATTTGAAGAGTTTTGACGGCGACGCGCTGAACTTATTAAGATTTATATTTGCTCCTTCTGATTTTGAAGCCCCGGATACATTGAGAACAAACGATGAATCTTTTGACGCCCGAACATAGCCGACAGCGTCAAAGACGGCATTGACCTTCGCTGTCTCTACAAGATAGAAGCGCTGCAGACCACTGCTCTTTGTAGCGGCCATTTTCAGCCGCGTACCGGCTTTTGCTGTCGAATTAGCCACTTCAACAGAAAGTCCGCTCACGGAGTTTATGATTGCAAAAGAATTATCGGATTTTTTAACCATATTCCAGTTCTGAGCTGCCTTCTCTGTCTGCTTGTAGAGGACGAGTTCTTTATTCAATTCTTTGCTGTTCTGCTGAACTGCAAGGGCGAGTTCGCACTTGGCATTAATAAATTTCCATGTGCCGTCGGATTGTTTCACAGCTACAAAGCGCATGGCTTCGGAAGTACTGGGATTTGTTATATAGACTCTCGTATTGTCGATTACCCCTCCTTTTTCCGGGCAAACAATAGTTTTCGGATTGTTTTTCGGAATCAGCTGATATGTCTTGCCTGAAACAATTTGGGAAACACATTTTACAATCTCGAAAGTTCTGATAAATGTCCCGGTGTAATTGCCTTTGCCTGTAACAGTAATAGTAGCGGTTCCGGGACCGACATTATTTTCGAATTTGTATGTATAATCGGTACCCGCCTTGAGTGTCACATCGTCTATGAAGATGGTGAAAGCCGGTTCATATGCTTTTCCGGTATAGCCGTATGAAATGCTGACTCCGCTGATATCCGCATCCTTCAGGTTAAATTTTTTGTTTCGGAGAACGATACTGCCGGAGCGGATCGGAAGTGCTGTATATGAATTACTCTGTGCGTCATACATTGTTAAATCAAATTCAAGAGCACCGAAGGGAACCTTGAATTTGTTTTCTTTCGGCGTCTTCAGATATTCAAGCGCATTGCAGTAAAAGAGTATTCCGTCTACATGACTGCCATTGGAATATTGAATCGATGTCAGTTCAAAACTGCTGAGATCCAGCTTTTTCAGTCCGTAGCAATTATTGAACATATAATCCATGTTCTTGACTTTTCTGGTGTTAAAACCGGTCAGATTCAGTTCGGAGATTTTTGAACAAAGGCCGAACATGCCGGACATATCGGTAACATTTGATGTGTTGAAGCTGCTTAAATTCAGACTCTTCAGTTTATAGCAGCCTGAGAACATGTACGCCATATTCTTGACAGCCGATGTATTGAAATTTGATACATTCAGATTTGTCAGAGTTTCGTTTTGGCAGAACATATAGGACATGTCAGTGACTTTTGATGTATTAAAACTGCTTAGATCTATTTGCTTAAGACCCTTACAGCCATTAAACATCGCACTCATATTAATTACATTCGACGTGTTGAAATTTCCGAAATCTATATTCTCCAGAGCTGCACAATCCTCGAACATGGAATTGGTGTACTTGACTTTGGACGTGTTGACATTACTTAATTCAATATTCTTGACAGCTGTCAATCCCGCAAAAAGATTTTTACAGTTTTCAGGCAGATAACACGTACCTTCCGTTGTATCAAATCCTATCCACGTGACCATCGTTTTCCATTCAGGATATCCGTTAGACACCAGCGCCTTATTAATTAGTGACTGCCAGTTATACGGCAATGTTGCGTTTTTGGACTTAAACGTAACGGAGCAACTGGAAATGGCTTCGTCAACGAGAGTATATCCCGAATAGTAAACTGTGACAGTTAAACCTGTTGTGAGAGGGTAATCCTGCAATATTGCCCATGACAGCCCGACATTTTCTTCTGTGGATGAATCGTCGGCACTTTCGATAGCTTTGTCAATCTCGGGATCGATTATTTCTGTTTCATCAGAAGTCAGGTCGTCAGAACTCTCATCTTCTTCGGTGACACGGCTGTCTGTGCTTTCGGTCTCTTCAGCAGCCGGGCTTTCTGTGACATCATTTTCTTCAGAGGCCGAAGCGTCAATTATCCCGAAGTCTTCATCATTCTGATTATCGTTTACTTCGCCTTCTGCATAATCTTCAACAGCCTGGTTTTCATTTTTCTCATTGACAACAGCAATGTCATCCGAAATAGTTTCGCCTGCCGTTAAACTCGCGTCTTCCGTGAGCAAGTCAGCGTCTTGCAGCTGTTCAGACTGCAAGTCACCTGCAAGTACAGTGATACCGGGTGCTGTCATAAGTAACGCTGCTGTGCAGAATGCCGCACAAACCTTTTTCCATAGTTTCTTCAATTTCAGATCCTCCTTTCCGATAGATGATACCTAATTGTAAGTGATATCTCTTGTTTAACATTTCTGTTGTCAATATTTTAACATTAATATTGAAAATTGTCAGTAATACTCGTAGCATTTGTCAATATTGCTGTCTTATTTGATAAAATGACATTTGAATAGTATAGGAGTTCGGGAAGCAATAAACTATAGCGCTTCAAGATTGTGAGCGGTATCGATTTTTTGAACACTATTCTTTGTGAAGTCGAATCGATTTGGTAATATGACGGAAGTACTGCCAATACATTCGACGCGGAGCATGCGAATTCGTTAGGATACCTGATAATACTATATTGAGGAAAGATTACGGCAATGCACAGTAATTAGAAGCCATGGGACGACTGTGTAAAGTGTAGCGAAGGATGTCAGAACTGCTATGTGTATTATCCTGACAGGATGAGAGGCAGGAACGGCGCAGATGTATACAAAACGAAGACAGGATTCAAGTGTCCTTTTTCCAGATACAGGGCAGGCAAATACAAGATGCGAAGCGGTGAAATGATCAGTTTCTTACAGGAAGCCGATGAATGGAGCAGAGGAGCGTGGGAGATTATGCGAAAGAGAAGCTATGTCATCTTTTTACTGCTGACCAAAGACCGGAAAGAATACATAAATATCTGGCTGCAGATTTGGGAAAAGATTGGCTAACATATTTATAAACGGAATAAATGACCGATTTCATATATCCTGATATATCTCCATGCAAGTATGTAAATGCCTATAGAATCAGCAAATGTCATCGAGGGAATGTATTTGAAAAGAATCTTAGCGATAAGCTTACGATCTGAAAAAGGAACATATTGAGAAAAGAGCAAGGGTACGCTATAATGATATGCGTTCTATCAGGCTCTTTTCTCACCGGGAAAGGAGTTTAAATGGGAAAAAACCTAAAGGGTAAAGAATGTGGCAAGGGTATCTGCCGAAGAAAGGATGGTTTATTCGAAGCAAGGTTCACTGACCGAAGAGGAAAACGAAGAAAAAGGAAGGTGCTACGCACCATGCGCTGCGCGGCAAGAACGCTGAGGCGTTCTTGATGACCGTTCCTGAAGCCAAAAATTGGCTTGAAGATGCGAAATATGAGGATAAACATGACGATTTCTATGTTGATTCTGATATGACGGTGAATGACTGGTTTGAGTACTGGCAGGAAAACATTGTCAGCGACCGGGCACCAAATACCAGACGGAATCACAGGGAACGCTATAAGATCAATATCCGGCCGCATGTTGGGAAGATGATGTTATCGGAAGTTAAGCCGATGCATTGTAAAAAGATCCTTAATGACATGAAAGATCAATATGCCGGAAGTACGATTCTGCAGACATATATTACCATGGGGACTTTATTCAAGTCAGCGCTTGACAATGATCTGATAAGAAATCATCCTATGGATGGTGTGAATCTTAATGCACCGGTGAAGGAAAGGAACGATATTCGTTTTCTGTCGGTTGACGAACAGAAACGTTTTCTGGAAACTGCTAAAAGGTCTCATAATTATTATCAGTATGCTTTTGTTCTGGAGACTGGGTTAAGAACAGGGGAATTGATTGGTTTGACATGGGACGCAATTGATTTTGAGAAGAAGACTTTAACAGTTAACAAAACGCTTGAATACAGGCATGATAATAAATATTGGCGTGCCGGGCCGCCGAAAACAGTTCATAGTTATCGGACAATACCCCTCACGTCCAGAGCGATTGAGAGCGGTATGCAGCCTAAAGTTCTGCAAATGCTGCTGGGACATGCGAGTATTCAGACTACGATGAATACGTATGTGCATGTAACAGATGAATCGCTGGAAAAGGCAATTGCTCAGTTTGAGTCCAACAAGGATCTTGCCAGTCTATTCGAATGAAAATGGCCCAGAAATGGCCCGGTAAGCAATACCCGCTATGATAAAAGCCCTTATTTAACGCATTTTTTGGAGGTTATAAGCAAATATGAAATTAGGTATCGTCGGCTTGCCGAATGTAGGCAAAAGCACTCTTTTTAACTCACTCACAAAGGCAGGTGCGGAATCTGCCAATTATCCGTTCTGTACAATTGATCCGAATATAGGAATTGTACCTGTCCCGGATGAAAGGCTCAAACTTCTGGCTGATTTCAGCCACTCGAAAAAAGTAACGCCGGCTACAGTCGAATTCGTTGATATAGCCGGGCTTGTCAAGGGCGCTTCGAAAGGTGAGGGTCTCGGAAACCAGTTCCTTGCAAATATTCGCGAATGCGATGCCATTGTTCATGTCGTGAGATGTTTCGAGGACTCGAACGTAATTCATGTAGACGGTTCCGTTGATCCCGCGAGAGATATCGAGACGATTGAGCTCGAGTTGATTTTTGCGGACATCGAAGTACTTGAAAGAAGAATTGCCAAAACAGCACGCTCCGCGAAATCAGGGGCTGACAAGAATGCGAAGAAGGAATATGAAATCCTGCTTCAGCTCAAAAAACATCTGGAAGACGGGAAGAAAGCTATCAGCTTTGAGACGGGGAGCGAGGATGGAGACAAATTCAAGGCGAGCCTTGATCTGCTCACAGACAAACCTGTAATCTTTGCGGCGAACGTTTCAGATGCCGATCTTGCTGATGACGGAGAGAGTAATGAATATGTCCGGGCTGTACGTGAGATTGCAAAAGAGAATAATTCGGGTGTGTTTGTTATTTCTGCTCAGATTGAGCAGGAAATTGCCGAGCTCGATGACGAAGAGAAGCAGGAATTTCTGGCAGATCTGGGAATTGAAAAGTCCGGTCTTGAGAAATTAATTGCCGCTAGTTATCGCATCCTTGGTCTTATGAGTTTCCTGACGACCGGTGAGGATGAGACCAGAGC
>CAMYVI010000033.1 GCA_947302185.1 uncultured Lachnospiraceae bacterium | reverse complement strand
CAGGGATAATAAGTCTCTGCACTATAAAGGAGGAATTCGAAATGACAAAGATGAAGAAATTTACGGGCCTTGCACTGGCAGGTGTTATGGCAGCCGGTCTTCTCGCAGGATGCGGCGGCTCAGGTTCAGGCAGCACTTCCGAAGGTGCGTCAAGCGACGGTGAACTCAAGTGGGTCATCGGAGAAATCGGCCCGGTCACCGGACCTGTTGCCGTTTACGGACAGGACGTTGCCGATGCAGGCCAGATCGCAGTTGATGAGATCAATGCCGCAGGCGGTATCAACGGATATCAGATCGAGTATGTAACTGCTGACGATGAGCACGACCCGGAGAAGGCAGTAAATGCTTACAATTCTCTGAAGGACAAAGGCATGCAGATTCTTCTCGGAACCGTTACATCCGGTCCGTGCACCGCTGTTGAAGCTCTTACAGCAGAGGACAACATGTTCCAGCTCACTCCTTCCGGATCTTCCAAGGATTGCATCGCCAAGGACAATGCATTTGCCGTATGCTTCAATGATCCGCAGCAGGGAACAAAGTCTGCAGAATATCTTGCAGAGCATTTCCCGGATGCGAAGATTGCTGCTATCTATGACAGCTCCGATATCTATTCTTCCGGTATCGAGACTAATTTCGAGGCAAAGGCTAAAGAGCTCGGACTTAATGTGGTAGCTACAGAAGCTTTCACTCAGGACACGGCTACAGACTTCTCCGCACAGCTTCAGAAGATGAAGGACGCAGGTGCCGACCTTGTCTTCCTTCCGATTTACTACAGCAACGCCGCAACGATCCTTACCCAGTGCAATAACATCGGCTATGCTCCGACATTCTTCGGATGCGACGGTATGGATGGTATCCTCAGCATGGAGAACTTTGACACATCTCTCGCAGAAGGCCTTATGCTTCTTACACCGTTCGCAGCTGACGCTACGGATGACCTCACAGTGAACTTTGTTAAGAAGTTCGAGGAAGCATACAAGAGAACTCCGAATCAGTTCGGCGCAGATGAGTATGATGCTTTCTACGCAATCAAAGCTGCAATCGAGAAAGCCGACCTTACACCGGATATGAGCACATCCGATATCTGCGAAGCTCTTAAGACAGCCATCACAGAAATCGAAGTCGACGGACTTACCGGAACAATCACATGGTCCGCAACGGGCGAGCCGGACAAGGAGCCGAAAGCTGTCGTTATCACAGACGGCGCTTATGTCTCCATCGAGGACTGATCACATATATTCAAGAACGCCTCGGCGTTCCTGACGCGACATGCGCGGCGAGTAAGCGTCTTCCGCTGCGCATGACTGCGATCCGCCGGAGGCGTTAATTCATAGCTGCAATTGTCTGCACACCCGTGCTTTCAATTGCAGCTGTTTTCTTTTGACCCGGCTGTCAGCTCCTGACGGCATTTTGCGTGAAGAGCCGGTCCCCACTTGCACTTTACGGAAATTTAATAGAATGCTATAATAATCCAATGTTGCTTACTGTTAATCTAAGATGAGAGGGTATCAAAATGGTTAGTTTCTTCACACACCTCATCAACGGCCTCAGTCTGGGCAGCATCTACGCTATCATAGCCATCGGCTACACCATGGTCTATGGTATTGCCAAGATGCTCAACTTTGCCCACGGCGATGTCATCATGATAGGTGCCTTCATGGCGTATACGATAATCAGTACCATGGGACTCCCGGTTCCTGTCGGCATTCTCGGAGCAGTCGTGATCTGCACATGTCTGGGTATTGTCATTGAAAAAATAGCTTACAAGCCGCTCAGAAAAGCAGCCTCTCCGCTGGCTGTTCTGATTACTGCTATCGGCGTCAGCTATTTTCTTCAGAATTCAGCACTTCTCATATTCGGCTCCGATCCCAAGATGTTTACATCCGTGGTGCCGTTTCAATCGGTAACCGTGGGATCTTTCTCGATTCCCGGAACGACAATCGTCAGCATTACCGTAAGTATTATACTGGTAGCTGCTCTTCAGACATTCATCAACAAAACAAAACCCGGTCAGGCGATGCTCGCATGTTCCCAGGACCGGGATGCTGCTTCTCTGATGGGCATTTCAGTCAACGGAACGATCACACTGACATTTGCCATCGGTTCCGCAATGGCGGCTATCGCAGGTGTTCTTCTGTGCTCTGCATATCCGACACTCAGCCCGACGACAGGCGCTATGCCCGGTATCAAGGCATTTGTAGCGGCAGTTTTCGGCGGAATCGGATCGATTCCCGGCGCGATGATCGGCGGGCTCGTACTCGGCGTCATCGAGATTCTGAGCCGTGCTTATATTTCATCGCAGCTTTCGGATGCGATTGTTTTCTCTGTGCTCATTATTGTTCTTCTGGTCAAACCTACCGGACTCTTCGGCAAGGTCATCCAGGAAAAGGTCTGAGGGAGGTGCGGAATGAAAGCTAAATTTTCTATGATGGATGCGACCTCCAGAGATGATTTCATTACTTACGGAGGCCTTATTGCGGTATTTATACTCGTCACGATCATGTCGGCGGCCGGTATGCTCAACAGCCAGATGTCCGGCCTGCTCGTACCGCTCTGTGTTTATGCGATTATGGCGATTTCCCTTAATCTCGTCGTCGGTATTCTCGGAGAGCTGTCAATCGGACATGCGGGCTTTATGTGCGTCGGAGCATTTGCCAGCGCGTTCTTTTCAAAAGTCACCGTCGGAAGCATACCGGACCTTCTGAGATTCGTCATTGCAATCATCATCGGCGGAATCGTCGCCGGTATATTCGGTTTCCTGATCGGTATTCCGGTCCTGCGCCTGAGAGGCGACTATCTGGCAATCGTTACACTGGCTTTCGGAGAAATCATTAAAAATATTATCAACGTTCTGTATATCGGGCGGGATGCGAGCGGCTTCCACTTCTCCGTTACGAGCGCAAATGATCTCGGCATGGATCTCGCCACCGGCGAAATCATAATAAACGGCCCGCAGGGAATCACCGGAACGCCCAAGGATTCAAATTTCACTATTGCGTTCCTTATTCTCATGATATCTCTTATTGTCGTCCTTAATCTTATTCATTCGAGAGACGGACGCGCGATCATGTCTGTCCGCGACAACGCAATTGCAGCGGAGTCCGTCGGTATCAACATTACAAAGTACAAGCTGATCGCTTTCACGATATCTGCTGTCATTGCGGGATTTGCAGGCGCGTTGTATTCCCATAATCTTGCAACACTTATCGCGACGCCGGCAAGGTTCGGTTATAACATGTCGATCATGTTCCTCGTATTTGTCGTTCTCGGCGGTATAGGAAGCACACGGGGATCCATCATAGCAGCCGTCGTGCTCACACTGATTCCGGAAGTCCTGCGCTTCATGGCAAATTACCGCATGCTGATTTACTCTATCGTCCTGATCGTCATTATGCTGATCAACTGGAGTCCGTCAGTGAAGGGATGGCTTGACAGA
The DNA here is from genome assembly GCA_947302185.1 of uncultured Lachnospiraceae bacterium. The sequence continues at coordinate 11,220 of CAMYVI010000033.1, read as the reverse complement.
CATATTTACAGTAAGATTCCGTTTCTTAAGAAATTCAGAGAAAAGGAGGGCGTATAACGATGGCACTCCTCGAAATTAATAACCTCGGCATTCAGTTCGGCGGTCTTCGGGCTGTCGACGATTTTAAACTGACAATCGAAAAGGGAGAACTTTATGGTCTGATCGGTCCGAACGGTGCCGGCAAGACGACAGTCTTCAACCTTCTGACCGGTGAATACAAGCCGAATGAAGGCGTTATCAAACTGGACGGGCAGGATATCACCGGAAAGCGCCCTATTGACATCAACAAGGCAGGAATCGCACGTACATTCCAGAACATCAGACTTTTCAAGAAACTGTCGGTTCTGGATAATGTAAAAGTCGGTCTTCACAATCAGTATCACTATTCTACTGCCGTTTCGATACTTCGTCTGCCCGGATATTATCAGGTGGAAAAGGAAATGAACGAGCGGGCTTACGAACTTCTCAAGGTTTTCGGCCTTGATACAGATGCGGAGAAGACCCTTGCCTCGAACCTTCCTTACGGTCAGCAGAGAAAGCTGGAAATCGCCCGCGCACTGGCGACCAACCCGAAGCTTTTGCTTCTTGACGAGCCTGCAGCCGGTATGAATCCGAACGAGACACAGGAGCTGATGGACACGATCAAGTACATTCAAAAGAGTTTTGATATGACAATTCTTCTGATTGAGCACGATATGAAGCTTGTTTCCGGTATCTGCGAGAAATTGACAGTTCTGAACTTCGGACGCATTCTGACACAGGGCGACACGAAAACAGTTCTTGCAAATCCGGAAGTCATTAAGGCGTATCTCGGGGATGATTAAGGAGGTTAGGAAATGGCAATGCTTAAGGTCACGGATCTCCGCGTTAATTACGGCGTCATCCCGGCGCTGAAGGGGATCTCATTTGAAGTAAATCAGGGAGAGGTCATTGCACTGATCGGTGCAAACGGTGCCGGTAAGACCACGACCCTGCACACGGTAACCGGACTGATCACAGCTGCTTCGGGTAAAATAGAATTTGAAGGTAAAGACATCACACACACGCCGCCGCATAAGATCGTAGCCATGGGTATGGCTCACGTTCCGGAAGGCCGCCGTGTATTCCCTGACATGACTGTTTATCAGAATCTAATGTTGGGAGCTTTCACGCGAAACGATCCGGCAGAGAAGGCGGCATCCCTCGAATGGGTATATGAATGCTTTCCCCGCCTCAAAGAGCGCGCAAAGCAGATGGCGGGAACGCTTTCCGGAGGCGAACAGCAGATGCTGGCTATGGGCCGTGCGCTGATGTCCCATCCCAAGATCATCCTGATGGATGAGCCGTCCATGGGTCTGTCTCCGATTTACGTCAATGAGATTTTTACTATCATCGAAACGGTTTCTTCACAGGGGACCACTGTCCTGCTCGTCGAGCAGAACGCAAAGAAAGCTCTTTCAATCGCCAATCGTGCCTACGTTCTGGAAACCGGAAGCATCACGACGACCGGGGCGGCGGATGATCTTCTTCATGACGATGCAATCCGCAAAGCATATCTCGGAGAGTAAAACAAAAAGTCAGAAATGAAAGCGTCAAAGACTGCTTTCATAGGAGGAAAGCTATGAATAAGAAGATCGTCATTGCAATAAGCCGTGAATACGGCGCCGGCGGAAAAACAATCGGTGAGATGCTCTCGGAAGATTTGGGTATTCACTATTATGATAAAGAACTTCTGAAACTTGCTTCTGAGGAATCCGGAATCAATGAAGCTCTTTTCAACCGCGCTGATACAAAGTTCACCGGATCCAATCTTCTTCACAAAATCATGAAGTCGATTTACAAGGGGGAGCTGCTTACGCCGGAAGACAGTGATTTCACTTCCAAGGAAAATCTTTTCAACTATCAGGCGAAAGTCATTCGGAACCTCGCAGACGCGGAGTCCTGTATTATCGTAGGACGCTGCGCAGACTTTATCCTGAAAGACTATGACAATGTGATCCGCATATTCCTGCACGCGCCTGAATCTTTCCGTCTTGAACAGGCGGCTCTCAGAATGAGTCTCCCGCCTGATAAGCTCCAGAAATGGGTGGAAAAGGAAAATGCTTCCCGAGCCGAATACTATAAGTATTATACGGGTCTCGAATGGACGGATGTGCGTCATTTCGATCTGAGCCTGGATACATCAAAAATCGGATTTGAAAAATGTGCCGAGCTTATCAAAGCTTTTATGAAGCTGAAGTTCGAAGGATTAGAGTTCTGAAAATAAGTGTAAAGGAAAAAACAGCAGGGGCTGTCGCATCAGACTGTGCTGTCGCAATATAGAGCAGATATTTGCCAAAAGTGTCTTGTATATTGTGACATTACGCTCTGATGCGGCGACCTTTGTCAATCGCGGTGAAGAGCTTTCGTGACGTAAGTCTCAGATGAGCGTGAAAAATGAGACTTGTTTCAGTACATGAATATATGATAGAAAATTCAGAAAAACAGAGTGAAAGAATATATTTACGGCGGAATATTTTATAAGTTCGTGAATATTTTGAAAATAAGAAAATACATAAGAAAATAACAAAAAACTGTTGACAAAACACAGAACTAAATGTAAAATAACATCATCAACAAAAACAAATTACAAAAATAAAAAAAGGAGGACAGTCCATTGGAAGTATAAGTTCTTGGTAATTCCTTTTCATCTTAAGAAAAGTCCAGTTCTATCAGAATTAAAGTTCAAAGATCATTCTTATGAGGAAGGATCTTAACAGGGGATCAGGAGTTCCCGAAAGAGTTTTATAAGTAAGAAGAACATGGATACTCTTTTAAGAATTGAATTCCAGAAAATTTTTAGTTTCATCTTTAAGAACAAAGTTTTATTTAAAAGGTAAGTTTTAATTCGATATCAATAGAATTAGAGCGAGAAGTCCATTAATCCGAATCCTGAGTGATAATAACAACATTACCTATACCTAAGAAAAAACCTAAGAAAAACTTAAAAACTGTATTAAAGATTGAGAAGAAACTAACGGCTGATCAGATAATCTGGAGGACAATCCAATGAACGGTTGACGTCCTGATGGACTTAATCAATAAAGGTACCTTAAATAAGCGAGAGGAGGTTATACAGTGAAACTTCTAAATATTCATTAATGGGGCTATCCGAATGGCAGTGGTTGAAGAAAAAGCATTTGGATAGCCCTTAAATTTTGTCTTTATATCTGTCATTAACAAAATAGATTTTATCCGGAGACAGGCGTATCATAGATATTGCCTGATTTATTTTTGTACCGTAAAATAGAAAGAAGGTATGAATGTGATTCATCAGGTCGAGACAGGAACCAAATATAAAAAAGGATGGAAATGATTATGATCAGAATGATTGCGAGTGATATTGACGGTACCCTGGTAAGGGAAAGCTCACACCACATCAATCCGGAATATTTCGATGTGATCCGAGCCCTCAAGGCAAAGGGCATTCGCTTCTGTGCATGCAGCGGCAGACAGTATAAGAGTATCCTTGAGCTCTTCAAACCTGTTGCAAACGACATTTATTTTATCGCTGAGAACGGCGGCCTTCTGAGAACCAGTAAAGAGATTTTGTTCCAGTGGGCAATTGAAGAAAAATACATTCATCCTCTGATTTCGGATATTCGCCGTGAGACCGATATGTCCATTACGGTCGCAAAAGCTGACTGTACATACACGGAATGCGGAACCGATAAGAATCCGTACGTTTATCTGAGAGATTCGTACAAGTATGCGGTCAAAGACCTGTACAGTCTCGATTATATGAGCAAAGACGGAGTGCTTAAGTTTTCCCTGTATCATCCGGAGGATGCAGAGAAAAACTGCGAGTGGCTCCTCAAATCCCATTGGGCGGATAAGTTCAAAATAGTATGTTCCGGAGCAAATTGGGTCGACATCTGCGCCATGAATGCAGGAAAGGGAGAGGCATATGCCCTTCTTCAGGAATATTTGGGAATCGAGAAAGAAGAGACGATTTATTTTGGGGATAATATGAATGATCTGACGGCATTTGATGAGACAGGTACGAGTTACACAGTCGCGAATGCAAGGTCGGAAGTCCGGCATGAGGCTGACATCGTTGCCGCATCTTATAAGGAGGACGGTGTACTCAAGGTGCTGAAAAGTCTGCTTTGATTTATAGCCGTTCTCAGTGTGCACGTTTCGCGTAATTGTTCGGATATGGGACAAGACGAGAGCGAAGGTTGCATTTTCCGCCGGAATGGTCTAAAATCTACGGATAGCACACCTTGATGAAAGGTGTCATAGCGGAGACCCGCAATACATAATAATTCCGCCCTTTGCGGCACACTGGAGAATGAAAATGGAAAAGCTAGTTACAGTCAGAGAGTTATTCAAAGAAACCGATAAGTACATTGATACCACCGTCAGGGTAGGCGGCTGGGTGCGTTCGATCCGCGGATCCAAGGCATTTGGCTTCATGGTCCTCAGCGACGGCTCCTTCTACAACACGCTGCAGATCGTCTTCCACGACAAGATGGACAATTTTGCTGAAATCAGCAAGCTGAATGTAGGTTCTGCAGTTATCGTTACCGGCACATTGGTTGCCACACCGCAGGCAAAGCAGCCGTTCGAAATCCAGGCAGACACGGTTGAAATTGAAGGCCTGTCCACGCCTGATTATCCGATGCAAAAGAAGCGTCACACACTTGATTATCTTCGTACGATGCCGCATCTTCGCCCGCGCACGAACACATTCCAGGCTGTCTTCCGTGTGCGCTCCCTGATTGCATACGCGATCCACAAATTCTTTATGGAGCGCGACTTCGTATATGTGCATACTCCGATCATTACGGCTTCGGACGCTGAAGGTGCTGGCGAGATGTTCCAGGTGACGACTCTGCCGCTCGACAAGCTTCCGATGACTGAGGATGGCCGGATCGATTACACTAAGGACTTTTTCGGCAAGATGACCAACCTGACGGTTTCCGGTCAGCTGAACGTGGAGCCGTTTGCCATGACATTCCGCAACGTCTATACATTCGGACCGACATTCCGTGCTGAGAATTCCAATACGGCGCGCCATGCCGCCGAGTTCTGGATGATTGAACCGGAGATGGCGTTTGCGGATCTTGATGACAACATGAAAGTCGCTGAGGATATGATCAAGTACATCATCAATTATGTGCTTGAGAATGCACCTGAGGAGATGGCATTTTTCAACCAGTTCATAGACAAGGGTCTTATCGATCGCCTTAAAGGCGTAGCGAGTGCCGAGTTCGGTCACGTGACATATACAGAAGCCATCGACATTCTATTGAAATCCGGCAGGAAGTTCGATTATCCGGTCAAATGGGGCGTTGACCTTCAGACCGAGCATGAGCGCTATCTGACCGAGGAAGTTTTCAAGAGACCTGTATTCGTCACGGACTATCCAAAGGATATCAAGGCCTTTTATATGAAACAGAATCCTGACGGAAAGACTGTCGCTGCAATGGATTGCCTCGTACCCGGCATCGGAGAGATCATCGGCGGTTCTCAGCGTGAGGAAGATTATGACAAACTCATCGGCCGCATGAAAGAACTGGATATGGATCTTGACCAGTACAGATTTTACCTTGACCTCCGCAAGTACGGAACCGTGAGACATTCCGGATTCGGACTCGGATTTGAGCGCTGCGTTATGTATCTGACGGGTATGGCCAATATCAGAGACGTTCTGCCGTATCCGAGAACGGTGAAGAACTGCGAGCAGTGAGGCGATGTTATTAACAGGGGAGAAATCTCGACTGTCGGTGACTTGAGACGCTTCGAGAAGATATCCTGACATTGTTTTGTTAATGAAGAAAGATGAAGATTAAATAAGGATGTTTCCAATCGGATATTATCTGAGAGGAAGCATCCTTTTTGCTTTAAGTTTATTCAGTTATCACTCTGATGTCATTCTTTCGATGCGGAATACTCTTCTGACAGATTATTGAATAGTAAGAAATACTATTCATCCCAGAACAACTCATCCAGAGTCTTGCCGAGAGCTTTGCAGATTGCAATGCAGAGATTTATCGTCGGATTATAATCTCCCTTTTCTATCGCGCTGATCGTCTGCCTTGAAACATCGCACATCTTGGCAAGCTGCTCCTGAGAGAGATCCTTAGCAGCGCGTGCGGATTTCATTTTGAGATTTTTCATTCACTCACCTCACTTCCCATACTGATCTTTTTAATGACCAGAGCAGCGAGGACTATTACAAAACTGAGACCGCATATGAAGCTTGCCCCGCTCGCAAAAGTGATTACTCCATTTTCATAGAGTGATCCGTCCGCGATCCGAAGGATGCCCATGCCGGTATTTAAAAGTCCGATAAATGCACAGAATACAATGTAATAAGTTCCGTTCTGACCGATTTGGAAGAAGGCTCCTTTGAAAATGCAGTATACTACAGAGGACACAATTCCGACCATCATGACGACATAGACCGCAAATGACGGGGAGATGAATTGAATGAGGTCTGAATCGAGAACCGGAAGCAGTACGAGCAGGAGCGCTATTGTAACGAAGTAGCCGAGCCTGTATCCGTCAGCGCGGATCTTAAGCTGCATTTCGTCGTAGTGCTGCTTTTTCCCTGCTTGCCTCATTGCGGACCAGACTGCGATAGCTAAAAAGAGAACTGCGAATAATGCTATATAAAAACTGCCGGACATAATGAATACCTCCGTGATATAAGGGTGTAAATAAATGCGTTGCTGTGATTATAATGTAAACTATTATGGGTTAAATGTCAAGTATATTTTACAAAAAGACATTGATAAATGAATTATTCATATTTAAACGATGAATATACGATGAGAAAACAAATCGGAGACTTACTGATTGGATCGATATGAAAACGGGTTGAGAAGATGGGGCTGATTTTGTATAGTGTTTAGTGTGGCAGTAAGTCATGGCGGACAATTGCGGAAATCAGAGATAGCTATGTTTATCGGTATATTGAAAGGTGAACCATGTTAGAGGTCGAAGTAAAACTAAAGATCAGTGATAAAAGTACAATCATAGACAAGCTTAACAGTCAGGGTTTTTGTCTGAACAAAAGATTGCAAGAGACGGATACTTACTATGACGGAGGCGTCTATGGAATCAAACAGTGCGGTCAGGCTCTCCGCGTACGGAAGACTATCGACCGTGCGACCGGTGCCGAAAAGGCGGAACTCACATTTAAGGGTACAAAAGTCGACACGGTCTCCATGGCAAGACAGGAGCTTGAGACTGAGGTCGGGAACGGCGAAATCGTTAAAAAAATTTTGGAGGCCATCGGATTTCATCAGGTAGCTCCACATGTCATTAAGGAGAGATGGATGATGTCACGCGGTGATATACATGCATGCCTTGATGAGGTAGCAGGGCTGGGTTCATTTTTGGAACTGGAAATCATGGCTGAAGATGAGGAAGGCAGAGCGGAGGCGCTCAGAAGGATTGAAGAAATTTTGACGGGGCTGGGCTTTAGTATGGAAGATACTACAAGAGTTTCCTATTTGGGGCAGCTGCAGGGAAGGAGTATCTGACAAATAATATGTGTAGAATAGGTTTCTCAGCTGAACGCCAAAAGCGGAATCTAATATCACACTAACAAGTTTCTGATAAACAGGGATACTTTACAAATCTGAACGGATGTTCTATAATAAGAATATCCGTTCGATTTTTTATGTTGCTGTATGGGGAGGACATCTATGACAACATGGCAATTTTTGCTCCTGGCGGGGCTGCTTGTCGCTATAGTTGTTTTACTGGCTCTTGTGCTTTTAAGGAGCGGTGACAATAATAGTAAACAAAACTCTGATGACTTTGAAGAGCTGCAGGACGAACTGGTTCGTCTTGCCGAGCAAGTCGAATCTACCGCAAAAACTAACGCTGAGTTCAATACTCAGCTGAGGGCAGAAATCTCCGGCAGCCTGCGGGACGGTCGGCAGGAGCAGCGTGAGCAACTTTTCTCCTCGTCAAAACTGCAGACAGAGACGCTGATCAATATGAAGGACAGTATTGTGTCGACATTGTCAGATTCCATGGACCGCCTGCAGGCATCGAATGAAGCAAGACTTGACCGTATACAGGGAGTGGTCGATGAGAAACTTGATAAGACGCTGAATGAGCGCCTGGATGCGAACTTCAAGGCTGTCGGCGACCAGCTCGGTCAACTGTATAAGACTCTCGGCGAACTTCAGAATCTGTCAAACGGAGTGACCGATCTCAGCCGTACCCTCTCCAATGTCAAGACACGTGGCGTCTGGGGAGAGGTTCAGCTCGGACGAATTCTTGAACAGACGATGACCCGCAGTCAATATGAGACAAATGTAGCTACACGACGCAACTCTGATGACCGCGTGGAGTATGCAATCAGATTCCCGGCGCAGGACGGCACGGAGGATACTGTCTATCTGCCCATCGATGCAAAATTTCCGTCGGATATCTACAATAAAATAGTGGATGCATCCGAAAACGGTGATGCTAAACAGATGGCGGCAGTTACGGCAGAGCTCCGCCAGCGAATTCTTACTGAGGCGAGAACAATCAGGGATAAATACTTAAACCCGCCGCATACTACTAACTATGCGGTTATGTTCCTGCCGACAGAAGGTCTGTATGCGGAGGTCCTGCGTATTGACGGACTGACGGAAAAATGCCAGTCCATGGGGATTATCGTTGCCGGACCGACAACGATTACCGCAATCCTGAACTCTCTTCAGGCGGGTTTCAGAAATATTGCGCTATCTAAGAAATCGGTAGAAGTAATGAAGCTGCTTGAGGCAATCAAGGCACAATTTGCCCGTATGGATGAAGAGGTGGAACGCACACAGAAGAAGCTTCATGAGGCACAGGCTGCCAACGATCAGCTTCATCATCGTACTCGCATTATCCAGAAGAGGATGCGCAATATCGCGGAGATGGAGGCACCGGAGGCGGAGGCATTGCTTAAGATAGAGGAAAAATTATGAGTGCCGCCCCTGCAGGGTATTCCTGTATTGAAGAAAGTTAAAGGATAGAGAAACTTGAAATACTATGCTCTACGTGTCATCATAAAATGAGCATACAATTGAATGGTATAATTTCGAGGTAACCATGTCCCTACACATTTACACCGGCAGCAGCGGCTCCGGTAAAAGTCACTATATCTACACTAAGATCATCAGGCAGTCAATGGAACATCCGACCGACCGCTTTTTCGTCATCGTTCCTGAGCAGTATAATATGCAGACCCAGAAGGAACTTGTGCGTCTGCACCCGAGGCACGGTATCCTGAATATAGACGTGCTTTCATTCGCACGCCTCGCTTTACGCGTTTTTGCAGAAGTCGGCGAGAGGAAGCAGCTACTGGAAGAAATCGGAAAGAGTTTTGTGCTGCAGAAAATTGCTCTGGATCATAAGAAAGACATGTCTGTTTTGGGAGCTAATCTCGCAAAGCCCGGCAACATAGCGGAGATGAAATCCATTATCTCCGAGTTGTTACTATATGATGTCCACGCAGAGAAACTATATAGCGGCTTTGAACAGCAGCCCGGCACATCTCTGCTCGATCGCAAGCTGCATGACATTAGCGTTGTTTACTGTGCTTTTGACGCATATCTTAAGCAGAGATTCATGACAGCAGAAGAAGTACCCGATGTCCTTGCTGATGTAGCAGACAAGTCAGAGATACTCCGGGACTCAATACTTGTTTTTGACGGATTCACCGGATTTACACCCGTACAGCTGAAGCTCATTGAAAAGCTTATGACTGTCTGTCGTGACATGTATGTCACAGTCACTATGGATCCATCGGAATACGCTTTCGGCAAGTATCGCCCCGGCGATCTCTTTTCAATGAGCCATGAGATGACAAATGCTCTGTCTGCCATTGCCCGTAAGACGCATGTTACCGTCGAGCCTGTCATATCTGTAGCTGCATCCGATAACAGCCGTTTTGCAGCATCGCCATCTCTTAATTTCCTGGAGCAGAATCTGTTCCGACGCAGCCGCATGAGTTGGAGAACAGGCGCATCATATTCAACTGATGTTTCGATCTTTGCTGCCCGCAATCCGCTCGCGGAAGTACAGCATGCAGCCCATTGTATAGCCTGCATGGTCCGTGAAGGCGGACTTCGATATAAGGATTTCGCCATCATCTCCGGAGATTTGGCAACTTATGATGATTATGTGAGGCAGGTCTTCGGCGAGGTCAATATACCGTATTTCCTGGACACAAAACGATCTCTGCTTCATAATCCGTTCGTCGAATATGTCCGCGCCGCAGTCGAGGCGTGTGCGGAAGATTACTCTTATGACAGTGTATTCCGCATGCTGAAGAGCGGCATGTCGGGCATTAAAACTGCGGATATTGACCGTCTTGAGAACCATGTGCTGGCACTCGGTATCCGCGGCAAACGCAGATGGCGAGAAAAGTGGGTCAGCCACTCTCGCAACGAAAATCCGGAATACATTCCGGAACTCAACGAGATCCGCAAAAATGTATGTGAACTGCTCGATCCGATGGCGGATGCATTTGCCCGCAGAGGCAGTACTGTCAGAGACAAAACAGCTGCACTTTTTGAGTTCTGTCAGCGCAGCGGCTGTGAGGAAAGGCTCGCTGCTGATGCAGAGCGGTTCGCAGAAGCCGGCCGTCAGGATCTGACACGGGAGTACAAGCAGATATATGCACGTGTGATGGGGGTTTTGGACAAGTTGGTGCAATTCCTGGGAGATGAGAGAATATCAATGCGCGATTATCGTGCGGTTCTCGAGGCCGGATTCGCCGAGGAGAAGATAGGCATCATCCCTCCCGGTACCGATCAGGTCATGGTCGGAGACATGGAACGCAGCCGGCTTTCTGACATCAAGGTGTTGTTCTTTATCGGAGTTAATGAGGGCATGGTTCCTAAAATCGAGAGTGCAGGCGGGATTCTGACCGAGATTGAGAGAGAACAGCTTCGTGCGCGAAATATTCGTTTGAAACCGACTCCGCGGGAAAATATCGCAATCGGAAGATTTTATATATATCTGGCTCTCACTAAACCTTCACATAAACTGATTTTGTCCTATTCGGCATCCAATTCAAGGGGAGAAGTGATGAGACCGTCGTATCTGATATCGACGGTCCGGCAATTGTTTCCGGATCTTGATGTGCAGACTGAGTCAGCCTATCTCATCGATAATATCGAGCGTCCCGCAAACGGACTATCTCTCCTCACAGATACCCTTGCGAGACTGAAGGATCAGCCGCCTGCTCCTGCATTTGTG
>CAMYVI010000032.1 GCA_947302185.1 uncultured Lachnospiraceae bacterium | reverse complement strand
TCATTGCTAACATTGAGTTTTGCATAATGTGAAACCTCTCTTTCTTTTATATTTGATAATAATAAAAGCCTGGTCTGTGACTGCAGATCCGAAATCGTTAGCGGAAATAACGAATCTGCTTTGACTGTCCGCCGATGCGATGACCGATCGCACAGACAGAAATCTGTCGGCATGGAAATGCCCGCGGCAGATTAATCACGTTATAGGTATTGTAGCATATTGTGAAGAATTTGAGTAAATAAAATAGTGATTTTGTGCATTTTTTTATAGATATTTTGGAATTTATGAAACGTGCAGTCATTTTGTAATACAGATTGGTTGACATAAAACGGATACGGGGAAGTTTTGACTGAATGAAGCGGATCGCCCGGCGGATTTCAGGAAGAATTGCGGAAATGCTATAAAAGTATTGCAGATGATTGAAAGAAATCAGAGTTTCTGTTATAGTAAAAAAACACATGATTAAGATGTTAAAAGTCGAGGTATATTCCTTATGTATTCAGGAAGAACATCTACGTGGCTGAAGCATTGGGATTTCATATTGCTCGATTTGATCGTATATGAGATTTCCTTCTATGTTTCGCATTTTATCCGTAACGGGATAAGATTTCGCGTATATGGAAATATGTATTTTAATGTAGCCCTGGTCATGGGGCTATCTAATATTGCCATAGCTTTTTTTATGGAGTCCTATTCGGGAATCCTGAGGAGAGATAACTACACGGAATTCAAAAAGGTGGTCATGCAGGTTCTCATGGTAGTTGCGTTCATGAGTATTTACCTGTATTTCAGCGGCTACGGGCCTGCATTTTCAAGGCTCGTTTTTCTGTGTTTTTCACTGCTTGCGGTAGTGCTGGATTTTACTCTGAGAACCCTGCTGAAGCGATACTTACGTGAACATAACAGCCATCCGTCAAGGGCTTTGCTCATACTGACTTCCTCCGATATTGCCGGGAAAGTCGTCAGTAAGCTGAAGAATAACCTGTATAACGAATATGATATAAAAGGCGTCATTTTGATCGATACGGACAGTTATGCAAATGCTTACGCAGCCAGAAAAATCGTTGCGGAGGGAATCGGCGGTGCCGTTGTCGACGGAGCCGGAATACGCGCGGAAGATGTCGATAATAATGTTGTTTTATCCGGTACGAATATTGAGATCCCGGTGGCTGACGGAAGTGAAGAGGAGATGGTCTCGGATACATCTTACAAGATTGCCGGCATTCCCGTTGTATGCACGTTCAATGACATTTTTAACTTTATGCAGAACCGGTGGGTAGACGGTGTGTTCATCCATGTCTCAAAAGAATATGATGTCCCTCAGGAGTTTGATGACGGCTGCCTTGAAATGGGAATCACGACTCACACGAACCTGTCGACAGTTGAAAAACTGAGTCAGAATCTTGCGGTCGAAAAGATGGGAGGGTATGTTGTCCTGACCAATACGATCCGGGTAGCGTCCACCCGGCAGGTATTCATAAAACGCTTTATGGATATTGTCGGTTCTATAGTGGGATTGATACTGTGTGCCGTATTTACGGTGACGATAGGGCCGATCATCTTTATTCAGAGTCCCGGACCGATTTTCTTTTCACAGGAGAGAGTCGGCAAGAACGGTAAACGTTTCCGTATCTATAAGTTCCGAAGTATGTACATGGATGCAGAAGAAAGAAAAGCCGAACTTATGGAGCAGAATAAAATGCAGGGCCATATGTTCAAAATGGAAAATGATCCCCGTATTATCGGATCGGGACCTGACGGAACAAGGCACGGGATCGGGTGGTTCATCAGAAAATCATCTATAGATGAGTTTCCGCAGTTCTGGAATGTTCTGAAAGGAGACATGAGCCTTGTAGGGACGAGACCGCCGACAGTTGACGAGTGGAAGCAGTATGAAGCACATCACAGAGCAAGACTTGCAGTGAAGCCGGGCATTACCGGGCTATGGCAGATCAGCGGAAGATCGGATATCACTGATTTTGAGGAAGTGGTCGCTCTGGATCTTCAGTATATGAGAGAGTGGTCAATCGCCAACGATATAGCAATTATATGGAAAACGATAGTTACTGTCGTTCAGATGAAAGGCAGCGAATGATCATTGGGATCCGAAACTCCTTATAGAAAAGACACAGGTAATTGCGAAACATAACACGAAACAGTAATTGCATATATTGATAAAAGAGAGGAGGCCACCGTATTATTGAGCATGCGGCGTCCTCCTTTTTTCGGTGTAACGTCGCATACGGGAAAGAAGGTATTGAGTATGAAGCATCGGGCAGGAATCAGAGTTATCATACACACAATATTGGCAGTGATATGTGCAGTCAGCATAACGACACCGGCCTGTGTCTCGGCATCCGGTAACATGCATCCGGTTTCGGAGGAAGCTGATATCGCATCGCACTGTATCGGATCGGAAGAGTTCGATCTGTCAGAACCCTCCGAAATCGGCAAAGAGTATGAAGATTCGGACATGATTCTGTCCGGCACTTTTAGCGATAACGGAAATCCCGCAGATGAAGCCGGGAATGATTCGAAGAAATCAGAGCCGTCTGATCGGAGCGGTACTTCTCTCAGCTTTGATACAGGCGCAGGTCCTGCGGCTTTTGAACTCGAAGAAGAAGAAGAAGAAGAAGAAGATGATGATGATGCGGACAGCGACTTTCATACGGAAGAGGCAGGCAGAAAAGGTGATCTCCCGAATTCGGATTCCGCTTCTTTGAACATATCAGAATCTGAGGCGGATGGTTTCGGTGAGACGGATCGACTTGATACAGCTTCGGACAGATCGTCTGTAACGGAAGAGGAACTGGTCGGCGCCTCGGTGTTCAGGTATGCAGCAGTAAGCGGAGGTATCAGCGTGACCGGTTATACCGGAACGGCGGCAAATGTGACAATACCCGGGACTATAGACGGTAAGAAGGTCTTATCTGTCGGAGAAGGGACGTTCAGGGGAAAGAATATTACTTCTGTGACACTTCCCGCATCACTGACTTCTCTGGGACGGAATTGTTTTTACGGCTGTGAGAATCTTGTTAGTGTGGATCTTGGCAGCTGCAGCGCGCTGAAGAGTATCGGAGAGGGTGCGTTTGCCGTATGTACTTCTCTGACCTCTGTCGTCATTCCCGACTCGGTCACGAGAATCTGCGACGATGCTTTTTTCCGGTGCAGTGTTCTTAAAAAAGTGACATTCGGCAGCAGTGTCGAAGAAATCGGAATGTATGCATTTGCATTCTGTGACAAACTCACTTCAGTAAGTTTTCCGGTCAGTGTTAAAACCGTGGGGATATATGCATTTGCACGATGTGTCAGCCTCAGAAGCGTAGCCTTCGGCAGTGTGAAAGATATCGGGAACTATGCATTTTCATTTACCGATCTGACATCGGTAAACATACCCGCTTCATGCAAAACTATAGGAACGGGAGCCTTTCATGACTGTGACAGCCTTTCCGGCATTACTCTGCGGGAGGGACTTACCGGTATAGGGCGGATCGCATTTGCAAATTGTCCGAAGCTGAAGATTGCGACCATACCCGATAGCGTAACCTGGATCGGCGACGGTGCAATCGGCTGCAGCTGGGGGTGGGATGGAGACAACACTCTGATGATGTCGGGCGAACAGCTTGTAGGTGAAGGAATCAGTGCTGAAGAGTCTGAAGAATTTCTTAAAGAGCTTACGGAAGTTCATATGGATGAAGAACTTGTCGGAGCGGGAGAGTACATTACTCCGAATAAGGCCTTCATAATAAGAGCATACCGTTCTGACGGCAGCGCCAGAAAATACGCAGATAACTATGGGATGGTGTTCCGCAAAATCTCCAAATCAATTACGGACGCGGTTATTTCGGGGATCAATACGAGCTACAATTATACCGGGAGTCCTCAAAAACCCGCACCGGTCGTAAAAGACGGAAATACTACTCTGGTTAAGGACAAGGACTATTCATTAGGTTATGATCATAATGTCGATCCGGGTACTGCCGTGATTACCGTGACAGGGAAGGGAAACTATAAAGGCAGTCAGATAAAGAACTTTACGATTACACCATATCCGGTTTACGGCAAACGGATTACTGCCACGACCGCTCATTCGACCTATGACTATACGGGAAATCCGAGAAAGCCGGGCGTTACGGTAAAGTTCAACGGAAAAACATTGGTTAACGGAACCGATTATACACTTACTTATAAGAATAATACCAATCCGGGAACAGCCACTATCACACTTACCGGAAAGGGAAAATTCCGGCTGACAAGAGACCTGACTTTTAAACTTGCCCTGACGGTTCCCACAGTGACGGGCGCTGTCAAAAAGAGCGCGGGAACAATGTGCGTTACGTGGAAAAAGTACGATAAGGCAAGAGGGTATCAGGTAAGAATTGCAAGGGGAGATGTCTCGAATATTTATACAGTCGGCGGCACATCGTCTCTGTCGAAGACTATTTCCGGCCTTAAGACCGGTCAGACCTGGCGGGTCTATGTCAGAAGTTATCAGAAAATAGGTACAAAATATTATTATTCGTCGTGGTCGGAAGTAAGATACGTAAAGGTCTGATTTGGTTGCATTTCACGGAAAGAGTGCTATAATCAGCCTTTAAGAAGACAGAATCGTTCAAGAATGCCTCGGCGTTCTTGAACGGCGCGGGCGGCGCCAAGGCGCCTTCCGCTGCGCATCTACTTCAGAAGGAAGGTGAAATTATGCAGGATTTCATTGAAAAACCAAGCAGACTGATCCTCTTTATAGTAAGTATTATCGCTCTTGTAACGATTATTATATTGATTTCACGAAGCAAGCTGATAAATCCGGGAGGACAGTCTCTGATAAACGGGCACGGAAAGTTGACGCAGGCTGCTACGCCTTCGCCTGTTCAGACATATGAGCAGGATGAAAATAACGAAGCAGCTGCCGGACAGGAACCTGAAGAGTATTACACGTATGACGAGAATTATGACGAAGAGTACGATGATGTGCCGGAAGTCAACACTGATGACGGAGAGCCTGTTTACGAACAGACTGAAGTGCCTGATAACGCTGCCGGTGACGGTGAGGAATATGAGACTGAAGGAGACGGAGCAGAAGGGGATCAGCAGGACACGGAAATTGAGGAAGGAGAACAGTGGGACGAGGCAGATCAGGATGCTGCCTGAGAATGGGATCGGTTCTGAACCGATTTTCGATACAGAATGATATTGAGCTTACGGGCGGCAACCGGGCCGTGTGGTCTTGAATTTCTTGGAGGGGAAGACGTGACAATTTACGCAGTGGAAGATGAGTTAATAGCTTTGAACGGTCTTGTCGATAAGATACGAAAAGTGAGACCTGAGGCGGAAGTCAGGGGCTTCCGTCTCGCCGGAGACGCTCTTGGCGCTGCCGAGGAATATAATTGTGATGTCGCATTCGTTGATATAAAAATGAGAGACATGGACGGCGTGACATTCTCAAAGAAACTCATTAATATGAACCCCAGAGTGAATATTGTATTTACGACGGGATATTCGGAATATATGAAAGATGCATTTGATATGCACGCCAGCGGCTATATCATGAAGCCGGTCACGGAAGAGGGGATAGAACGGGAACTGTCCAATCTCCGTTTTGAAGTTGCGGACGAGAAGCTTAAGGTCAGAGCATTCGGAAACTTTGAAGTGTTCTATAAAGGAAGACCCGTGCAGTTCCACATGGCTAAAACGAAAGAACTGCTGGCCTATCTTGTCGACCGCCGCGGCGCGATTATCAGCAATCGCTATATAAGCGCCGTTCTTTGGGAGGATGATTTTACGGGTTCCGGAAAAAGAATAAACCATGAATCGTATTTTAAAAAAATACGAAGAGATCTTCGAAAAACATTGGATATGATAGGCTGCGGTAATGTTCTCATTCAGGAATACGGATCGATCGGGATCGATCCGAACAGTATCGACTGTGATTATTACAGGTTCCTGGAAAATGATACGAGTCTGTATCATGGAGAATATATGTCACAGTACAGCTGGAGTGAGATGACCCACGCTACGCTTGAACTCAGAGTCAACAGTTGATTGCTCATTATGCGGTCATACAGATAAAATACGAGGTTCGTGAAAAAATGATAGCCAGAAAGATGATATGCGCAGCGGTGATGCTGCTCCTTACACTCAGTGCGTGCGGCGGGTCTGATGAAACGGCACAGGTGACGGAAAACATCACTGCGCCCGCAGAGATAAAAACTCATGATAATTCACAGACAGACAATATCCCCGATTACGAATCGACTGTTACTCCGGTTCCTACTGCTTCGCCTACGCCCACACCGGAACCGGTTTATGTCAGGCCTTCTTTTGCGAATGTCATTTCCGGTTCCGACGCTTACGCTGACGAAAGAGGTTCTTTCATCGCTATGAAGAATTCTTTGATCATACTGCTTCCTTCGGAGACAGCAGGGAGATATGCATGGCATTGTATGGAAAATGGCGGCGACGGAAATTTCAGTTTTACGGAACGTGATACCGAAAAAATACCGTATACATATCCGGGCGGCAAATACGGCGGAGTCAAGACTTTGAAAAGCAAGGTCAACGCGCTTGCCGATGCGGCTGAAGACAGCGAGCCGGCTATTACGGTGACCGAAGTACCAAAACCGGAACAGCGGCCGGAAGAGAATGTAAATGAAGCGGAAGGCGATACCGGATATGAAGAATATGAAGTGTACGAAGAGTATCCGGAAGAAATCATAGAAGAGTATGTGATCGAAGAATATGAAGAGGTTCCGGAAGAAGAATACTATTATTATGATTACGAAGAGCAATACGAGCCGGTATCAATAAAGATTCCTTCTGATACAGGTATGAAAAAAGCACGTACGGGGATAATGAACATGTCCGCAGCAGCAGGCAGTCTTGAAGGAGCGGACGAGTATACATATGTTTATTCTCCCTGCAGGAAGGAGTATACTTTTACTGCTGATTCAGCGGGAACATCTGTGTATTGTCTCGAATATACGGGGAATAACAATGAACTAGACTCCGGTTTTGTGGTATATATGCATGCGGATGAAGGACTGAATGTGACATTTGACCTTGTGTGGTATTCATTTGCGGACTGTGTTGCAGCTCCTGACGGAGTTCCGGAAGAGGAAGCGTCGGTCACTGAGCAGGAAGCTGAAGAACTTGCCCGGAGTGCATCCGAAGAATTTGATTCCTGCGTAAGAGAGAATAATATGCTCGGAGCCGCAGCCGAAATGATAGAGGGAGCTTATTGGGAGGCCTTTGTCATGGATCCTGCCGTAGCCGGAATCAGCAGTAACGGAGGAGCATTTTACCACGAAGACTACAAGGACTATGCGTGGGATGTGTTTACCGTAAATCCGGTATCACCCGGAAGAACAACAGCATATTTCACTTACAGAACCGGAGGCGACGAGAGACCGCCGAGGATGCAGATAGCTGATATTCTGGTCGGGGAGGATTTGAGCGTTACAGTTCATGTAAGAAGATATGATTTGGGCGTTGAATTCGATTGATGCTGTTCGTTTATGGAGGAGATATAGTTATGAAGCGAAGGCTGGCTGTGATGGTGATCATGGGCTTGGCACTTTTTATTACGGCATGCGGCGGAAAGGGGAAGGCAGATGAAAGCAATTCGTCTGCCTCAGATTCTGTGGCGCAGGAATCATCAGAAGATGAGAAGAAAGCTGACAGCGAAGATGAAAGCGGGGAAACAACGACATCCGGGGATCAGGACATAAGTATCTCGACGGAAAATGTGCCTGCTGTTGTTGTATCCGATTTTGAAGATGCAGCTGCGGATGTCGAGAAATTGACCGGCGGAAAGTTCAGGGAGGAAGAAGTCTGCTACGAGACGTATACTTATTCGGACGAAACCGGAAAATTCCGATGGGACGGCAAAGGTCTGGAAATTGTTCTTCAGGCGAATCCGACGACCGGTTATTTCTGGACGATAAAGCAGTTTGGAGAAAAAAACTCGTTTTCGGTTACGAATGATGAGTATGTATCGGATCAGGCAGGGACGCCGGAAGAACCACTCGTCGGTGTAGGAGGCGTGCAGAATTATTATCTGACGCCCAAAACGAGAGGCGGGGATGCCTTTGTTCTTGATTACTCAAAGCAGAACAGCGATGGTTCGAGAGACCCGGCGCTGGTTTACCTTCTCTGCGCACATGCGGATGAAGGGGATGAGATTACTTTCAGTATCCGTAGATACACAGTGACGGAGCAATAATGCTTACAGATTATAGTGTTGATAACTTTTCCGGCAGCAATTCGCTGGCGTTACTGTTGATGCGCGAAAGTATATGGAATCGAAAGACAAGAGACTTTCTGCTTCCTGACAGCAGGTATAGCCGGTATGATTCCTTTCATGATATGACAGGCGGAAAAGGCTTCTTCACTATCGAGACGACTCACACGATCTTAAACTCCTCAATCGGAAATGCCCGCGGAGAAGGAACTTCCAATCCGGCAGTGAGATGGATGTGCGATGCCGCTGACTTTCGGGAGCTGTGCCGGATATTCGGTGAAAGATATGCGGCTGTTTCAGCATTTGAGCTGAGATGCGAGTATTCATTTACAGGCCGCGAAGGCAGGAGATACAGACAGACAAGATCCGGAAACGTATTGTCCTATCTTAGAATTGAAATCGTCTGTAAGCGTATTTATGACAGTGACCGGACAGCCTTTTTGGAATTGGTCAGGTACAGGGGCGGTGATAATTTTGATTTGTACTGGGACGGTTTTCCGGATGCAGATCTTTCTTTCACAGACGGAAGAGCGAGGGGATGTAATATTTTTATGAGGGGACTTTCTGTATATGACATACAGTCCGACGGTGTGCCTGCCGGGGTGAAGTTTTCCGCTATTCTTCCTGTCGTCATAGCTTTTTCCAGAATTGCCGCTTCCCAGTACGATTATATAATCTCCGCAGACGAGAGAATAGAAGAACTGTCTGCTGCTGCCGAGGATCGATGTATATGGGTGGATCCGGCCGGAAAAGTAAGATTCACCGGTCTCAATGCAGCACTACCGGAATGGGGATTCTCTTGTGACGAACAGGACCGGGACTGTAAGGTACTGAGCGCAATGATTTCTTCGGCACCGGGAGAGACACTGCTTGTGCCGGATAAGGGATTTTTTGTGAGCAGCCGACATTTTTTAAAAATGCAGGAGAAGGCATTCAAGAAAGCGATGCATCTTTGAATTATACATGTTATAATTTCCATGGTTACGGAATCATGGGAATGCATATGCATGAAACAATCACGTACAGACGGAGACTGGGGGGATCGTATGAAGAGGAACAGGGTCCGGTTCGTAATATTTATTGTAGCGGTTCTCATCATAGGTCTTGTCCTTGTGATACGTCAATTGCCTGAGAATCGTATAAAAAGGCTGCTGAAGCATGGCAATGATCTTCTGCTTGAGCAGGAATACGAGAAAGCCGCAGATGTTCTTTCGCGAGCACTGGACATTGACAGTAAGAATGCCTCCGCATATTTTGCGAGAGGAGATGCCTATGCGGGTATGGGAGAAACTCAGCTGGCCAGACTTGATTATATCAGAGCGGAAGAACTGAATGCGAATATGACAGGGGCGGTAGAACAGAAACTCGCGGAGATGAACGCATTGGATGGGGCCGGAAATGTCAATACAGAGGATGAATCCGAATCTGAAAGCAGTTCCGCTGCAGGGCAGAACGAGGAATCGGATACATCTTCGGACGGTATCATACCTGCGGAGGATTCATCTGAAGAGGCAGCTGAGACTGTGTTCAATAAGGAAGCGATGGATGCGGCGGCTTATGCGGGAGACCCGTCTGAATTTCCGTCCCGGACAGAAATGATACTTGCGGTGGCGGATGTATATAACACGTTTCAGGCGTCGTCAGAAGGCACTACTCAGGCTACCAGCGGTCCGCTGACAATTTATTATGATAATGACGACAATCATATCATGTGCATCATGGCGCCTGCGGGGACTTATGCCGATCATGCAAATGCATTTGAGCAGACATTGAATGCACAGTATTACTATCGGCTGAAAGAAGATGGAAGCGTTGAACCTGCCTTCATATATCTGTCTGATGATGCGCACACCGAAGTACACCTTATTTATCTGTGGGAGGGACGCGTTATCCGTTATGTGGGTCCCGTCGATTCGTCTGAATACCAGCAGGATTATGACCCTCCTCTGACTATAGAGGAGTTTGCATCGCAGGTGCCGCAAGGGGTATTTGCGGCAAATGCCTGTCTTGAACTCCAGTGGATGGGGGCTAAGTGAGATAGTATAAAGTTAGGAGAGTATAGGAGAATAAATGCAGGGAATTATTGATATGCATTGCCACATCGTTCCCGGAGTGGATGACGGTGCCCGCAATATGGAGGCGTCTTTTGCGCTTCTAAAGGCAGAAGAGGAAAACGGAGTTTCAGATATTATAATTACTCCGCATTTCAGGCGGGAAATGTTCGAGACTGACCGCAGGGTGGTATTCGAAAGGTTTCTTTTACTGCGTGAGGAAGCAAGATCCGTTTTCCCGGAAATAAGACTCTATCTGGGCTGTGAGTTTCATGCCAACATGGATATGGAACAGATGATAGCTTCCGAACCGCTTTATCGTATGATAGGAACAAGATATGTATTGTTGGAGTTTTCATCCGCACATACGAAAGCTTATATCAAAGAGAGAACATATGCGCTTTTATCAAGAGGCTTCCTGCCGATATTGGCACATATAGAAAGGTATCCCCCCCTTGCAAAAGACATTGACATGGTTGATGAGCTCAGAGATATGGGTGCATATATACAGGTCAATGCTGACGCTTTGATCGGGAAGGACGGATGGGGTTTTAAAAGATTTACGAATAAACTCCTTAAAGAGGATATGATCGATTTTGTGGGGAGCGATACACACAATCTTTCAGACCGTGCATGTCATTTGGATAGAGCTTACAGGCACGTCGCTAAAAAGGCGGGAAAGAATGAGGCTGACAGGATATTCATTCAGAATCCTGCTGACATTGTACGCGAGTCGGAGAGAAATTAACAATTCACAGAGAGGGTTGTATGAATAATAAAATAAGAACCGCGCATGATGCGTCCGGTATACTCATCAGAATCGCCGAAAACTGGTCGGCGATTCTACTCGTTACGGTCCTGTGCGCCTCAGCTTTTTTTTCATATGGACGGTTCGCAATGCCGCCGCAGTTCACTTCAACAGCCGTATTGTATACTTTAGACGGCAATGCCGCGGAGTTGAGTGCCGGACAGACAGACACCGGTCTTGCGAGAGACTGTGCATACGCTGCTGAAAGTCAGGCCGTACTGTCCCGCGTCATTTCGGAACAGACGCTGTCTTATACATATCGGGAACTGGCTGATAAAGTAGAGGTCGTTAATCCGGAAGGCACTCATGTGGTGGAGATTACAGTGACCGACAAAAGTTCGGAAAGTGCCAAAAAGTTAGCGGATGCCATTGCAGAGACTGCAATCTCTTATATATCGTCGGAGATGGGTCAGAGTGCACCGAGAGTATTGTCTTACGGTTTTACCGGCGGACGGACTGTTACTGTCTCCCCTCTGAAACCTGCATGTATCGGAGGAATAACAGGATTGATTATTTCTTTAATTGTGTGTCTTATCAGAGCTCTTTCGGATGACAGAATTCTTGTGCCGGGTGACTTGAAGTCTTCCGGATTTAAAGTGATCGGTGTTGTGCCGGGTGAGGAGTGATATAGTATGGAAAAAATTGTTATCAATCCAAAGCTTTCATCCGGTGCTTTAAGAAATTCGTCTGTTGAAGAACTCGGCAGAAAAATTACGGAAAGAAGTCCGGATGTACGGGTCGTTCTTTTCCCCGGAATAGGGAGGTGCGTCGAAAAATCCGCACTGGTCGCCGATCTTGCACAGATTATGGCCGGAGAGGGAAAACGAATTCTTCTGATCGATGCCGATATGCGGCGGGATAAACTTACAGGCATTCTGAATCCTGAGAAAACGGAAGGAGGAACGATAACCGGTCTGGGCGAATACCTCAGCGGGGAAAAGACAATTGATGATATTCTGTGCATGACAGACATACCGGGCCTCTGTGCTGTTTTTGCCGGAAAGATGAAAGATAATATAACGGACATGCTTTCCGACAGACGTCTTCAGGAACTGATAAATCTCGGGATGAAATATTTTGACTATATACTGATCGACTGCGCTCCGGCTGACCGATACAGGGATGCGGAATTCATCAGCGCTTATGTGGATACTGTAGTTCCTATTGTTGAGTGGAAAAAAGCAGAAAGCAGGACAGCTGCCGGCATAGCGTCATCCTTTTCGGAAATCGGCGTGCCGGTTATGGGATGCGTCCTGATTGATGTGCCTGTAGACAATACGTTAATAGGACGCTATTTCAGAAGGTTACTCGGAAAAGGCAAATGAAACGATAGAGAAGGAGTAGATTATTATGTGTGGAATTGTTGGATATGTAGGTCCGAGGCAGGCTGCGCCGATTCTTTTAGACGGTCTGTCAAAGCTCGAATACAGAGGGTATGATTCTGCGGGTATCGCTGTCAGGGATGCGGATAAAGTACCGTCAGTGGTCAAAGCCAAAGGCAGACTCCGCGTACTCTCGGAAAAAACTGATGCCGGCAGGGCGGTACCGGGAAATTGCGGTATCGGTCATACCAGATGGGCTACTCACGGTGAACCGTCTGAGAATAATGCACATCCTCATATCACGGATGATATGAGTGTTGTTGCGGTCCATAACGGAATTATTGAAAATTACAAGGAACTGCGCGATAAGATGATCCGCAAAGGATATAAGTTTTATTCTCAGACTGATACGGAGGTGGCTGTAAAGGTCGTCGATTATTATTACAATAAGTATAAGGTGGGCCCGATAGACGCTATCGCGAAGACGATGGTCCGTGTGCGCGGATCTTATGCTCTGGCGGTTATGTTCAAGGATTATCCCGGTGAGATTTATGTGGCGAGAAAGGACAGCCCGATGATCATCGGCGTCGGAGACGGTGAGACTTATATTGCTTCCGATGTTCCCGCTATATTGAATTATACAAGAAAAGTCTATTATATCGGCAATCTCGAGATGGCCCGCCTTTCGGCAGAAGGCGCAGTTTTCTACAACCTTGACGGAGATACGGTCGAAAAGGAAATACATGAAATCGACTGGGACGCCGAAGCTGCGGAAAAGGGCGGTTTCGAACATTTCATGATGAAAGAAATCCATGAGCAGCCCAAGGCTGTTCAGGATACGATCAACGCCTATCTGGATTCAGACGGCAAGATAGACATAGGATCTTCAGGCTTTACGGATGAAGTTATCTCCGATATATCTCAGATCGAGATTGTCGCCTGCGGTTCTGCCTATCATGTGGGTATCGCAGCACAGTATATTTTCGAAGATATGACCCGAATTCCGGTGCGGGTGGAACTTGCCAGCGAATTCCGTTACAGGAAACCGATTCTCGATTCTCATACCCTTGTCATAGTGATCAGCCAGTCCGGAGAGACAGCTGACTCCCTGGCAGCGCTCCGCGAGGCCAAGAATCTTGGAGTCAGAACGATGGGCATTGTGAATGTGGTCGGCTCTTCCATCGCCCGGGAATCCGACTATATATGCTATACTATGGCCGGTCCGGAAATTGCGGTCGCGACTACCAAGGCTTATTCAACGCAGCTTGTAATGAGCTATATTCTGGCTGTCAAGTTCGGGCAGGTAAGAGGATTTGTATCCGATGAGAAAGCTGAGGAGATGATACGGGAATTGTGTACACTCCCGCAGAAGATTCAGAGACTTCTGGACGATAAGGAGAGAATCCAGTGGTTCGCATCAAAGTTTTCAAATGCCCACGATATTTTCTTTATCGGAAGAGGAGTGGATTACGCTATCTCTCTTGAAGGCAGTCTGAAGATGAAAGAAATCAGTTATGTTCACTCGGAAGCTTATGCTGCAGGAGAATTGAAACACGGGACAATATCTCTTATTGAGGACGGCACACTTCTTGTCGGTGTGCTCACACAATCGGACCTCTATGAGAAGACCGTATCGAACATGGTCGAATGCAAGAGCCGCGGTGCGTACCTTATGGGTCTTACATCATATGGTAATTACAGTATTGAGGACACTGCAGACTTTACGGTCTATATTCCGAGAACGGATGAGCATTTTACCGCGTCTCTCGCGGTCGTGCCGCTTCAGCTGATGGGATATTATGTGAGCTGTGCTAAAGGTCTTGATGTTGATAAACCGAGAAATCTGGCGAAGAGCGTAACAGTTGAGTAATAACATAAATAATATCGTAATGCCGCCTGCGCAAGGTATCCGATTCATTCGGCCGCCTGCTCCGGCGGCTTTCTCTATCCGACAAAAAGACGGATTCAGTCCGGAACAGCCGAACACTTATGTCACAGCATCCGGAATCCCGACGGTTGAAAGCGAAATTTCGTCATATTTCCAATAATCACATGACTTTCAATTGCACGTATGGGGAAAATGACCATCATATAGTCATGAAAAAAGAATAAATAGTGTAAATATCACAAATTTTGCTTTTCTTTAAAGCAATGATGAATTATAATAAACAAAGAAGTTTGTACTTGATGTCCGGAATTTTTTCGGGCAAATATTATAGGAGAAAAAGGAGCATAAAGATGGAAAATTTCACTGGCAAAGCAGCTTAT
>CAMYVI010000031.1 GCA_947302185.1 uncultured Lachnospiraceae bacterium | reverse complement strand
AAATGAAGAAATACCTGCATAGAGAACAAGCACGGCGATGACCATGGCAGTCAGATACTCGACCCGTCCGTGGCCGAACGGATGTTTTTTGTCCGGCGCTTTTGAAGCAAGTCTCGTGCCCACGATTGTAATCAGTGAGGAGGCTGCATCCGACAGATTGTTGACCGCATCAAGTACGACGGCAATCGAATGTGATAGAAGACCGACCGACGCTTTAAAGGAAGCCAGAAATACATTTGCCAGAATTCCGATTATGCTCGTCCGGATGATGACCTTATCTCTCTGGGGAGAAAAGGGTTCGGCTGTTTCGCTTTCATTCTCAGCGACCTGTGTCTGTCCCGTGTATCCGGCGTCCTGCGCGTTCATTTTTTTTGTGTCTTTAATCTGATTTTTAATATCGTCAACAGCATTCATCAGGTAATAGCTCCTTCAAGCTGTAATGAAGGCCGACTGATCGGCCTTCATTTATTGTATTCTATTTGGTTTCTGAATTTTCGGATATCATCGAATAACTCAGCATTCTCACGAATCCACGGTTCGCCTCTATCCCACCATTTCACTTCCTGCAAAAAAGCTATATCTTCTTCAGAAAAGCGTTTTCTGACCGGTCTTGCCGGAACCCCGGCTGCAATTGTATACGGCTCTATATCTTTCGTGACGACAGCCCCGGCTGCGATAACAGCCCCGTCTCCGATTGAATGCCCGCCGAGTATCATGGCGCCGTCTCCGATCCAGACATCATTTCCGATTCTTACGGATCGTGACGGATTGTCGGGAAGTGTGAGATATTCATCGAATTTCTGCTTTCGGACGTAGGACTCTCCTACAACTGTTTTTTTTGCAAAAAACAGCGGATGTACCGAAACATAATCCCTGCTCGGATGTGTCACATCAATCACGCGGACATTCTTACCGATGCAGCAGTACTTTCCCACAATAGTCCTGCGCAGAAAGCTTCCGCTGGCAACGTAGGATGCGTAACCCAGATCTGAATCCAATACAGAGGAATGCTTTCCTACGGAATTTCTGCCTTCAAAGGAACTTCCGTCTGTGTGTGCTCCGAAAGCAGCCGAAACTTTATCTGAGTTCTTCTTAAATACTCTGCTTTTTATTGCGTTCAAATACTTATTCATAAATTCTCTATCCGTCTGATAAATCTTTTAAGCTGATCTTTTCAGAAAACAAAGTAAAGCAGAAAATACAGTAAAGCCGGATATCATTCTCCGACATGCTGGTCTTCTACCTTACGAAGATCCGTTGAGCAGACGCCCTCTGTGTGGGGCAGGTATACCACATCCACTCCGAATGGCTTCAAATCTTCTTCCGTCTTAGCCCACCTGGCGTTGCCTTTCCAGTCGTCGCCGATAAAAATTGCATCAAAATGGAGACGCCTGTAATTTTCGACTTTGTCCAGCGTATCTACGATTTCACATGCATCGACGGCTTTTATATTTTCTACAATGATCCTTCTCTCTTCCTGATTGATAACAGGAACCTTGTGTTTGTACTGTTCGACAAGATTGTCGGACTTCACGCCTACAATGAGATAATCACAATAGTTTTTTGCATTGTTGAGAAGATTCAGATGCCCGATATGAAACATATCATACACGCCCTGCGTATAACCGATTTTGTATTTTTTCATATATCTCCGTTTTGCCTCAGGAAAAGTATAGTTCAGGCTTTTGTAACGAAAAGAGTTTACTTCCGGCCGGCATGCCTTCCTCTCTTCTTACGGTCCTTGTAAGTCGTTGTACCGGATTCGTTAAAGCCGTTGCTTATTACATTCTCATATTCGTACGGTACGCCCGTGCTGAGCCGGACAATACGCGATGTGATGCTGACGTTGGAATAACCGCAGATAAGACCGTCGCATTTTGCGAGAGTATACATGTCCCGCATGACTTCGAGTCCCATCTTGTATTTATGGTCTTCACGTGCATCTTCGGAAAAATGAACGGGCTCGCCGTCAGTTGACCGGAAAATATCGTTATAACATACGACCTTCTCGCCGAACCGGCTGCGGAACTTATCGACTGTAGCCTGTTCATCGGTCGCCAGGAAAATACGCTCGAATCCATGCTCTTTGACAGCATCCGAGACGGCCTTCATATATTGTCCGAGAGTTACGACCTTGGCGTGATCGCGATATTCTTTCTTAAAGTCCGTACCGCGTACATGAACACCGATGCACTTCTTGCCGCCGAGCACGCTATCGAGGTTCGTATCGATATACTCCTGGACTGCCGGCTTCAGACGGATGTATTTTTTATAGATATCGGCCCGGTCCTGCAGATATTCCGTCATACGTCCGCCATTTTCCAGATAATTTCCGAGAACAGTTATTTCTCCGTCAAGATTTCTGTGACATTGCTTATACATTGCCACGTTTCGGCTCTCTCTCGCATCCTTTACCGAGATATCGGATACAGGCTCAAAAAAGTATTCAAATGCATTTTCGCCTCCGTTGATCGCATGCCCCTCATAATAAAGACACTCGTCGCTGTATTCAACTACAGGCTTCATATGAAAGCGGTCAGCAAAATACAGACCGTCAAGAACGACAGTAAAAAGCGCGAAAAAGCCCAGCGCAAAGTTTTCCGGATAAATGATATATATCAGCTCATCTTTGTTCTTATTTCCGAAATTTTCATATTTTATTGTAGTAGGATCATGATTTATTTCAAGAACGGACTGTCTGAACTTTTCATTCCTAAAATATCTGACACAGTTCACGACATAATTGGCTTTCTCGTGCTCCTTTAAGTATCCGAGAACAGTTTTTCTGAAATTCATACCTGCAATCTCCTGTCAGTCTTCGGTGATCAGTTCAATTTCATGATGGTTCCGCTGATCTTCGGGCGGAAGGGCCATGTAATCGCCGTATATCTTCTCAAGATATAGTTTGTACTGCTCGGGAACACGGAAATTCACACCTTCGAAAGGTATACAGGCCTTTCCATCAGGCTCCGGAACTTGTAAATTCCCATCAGATTGATGATGTAATAACCTCTGCTGAATCTGTATCTGCGGAGACATTGGTTAAATTTTCTGATCTGTACGGGCGTGCTCAGGAAGCGATCCGGATGGATCGTACTGCCGAGCCGGATCATGGCTTTTTCGATAAACGGGCGATTCTTTTTATTGACCGAGACCATATCGTCAAAGCACGAAAAGAGGAACATCATGCGCCTGTAGAGGATATGATACTTCCTGATCGTAAAATGCAGCTTGTTTTTCGGCATGGAATCAAGCGGAAAGACATCGACCCATACATTCCAGATCTGCTCATTCTTTCTGGAAGTAGTCCTTACTTTTGCCCTCTTGTCAATGATTTTCGCGAACGGGAATATGTAGTTCTCGTCCCTGTCGCTGGTCAGGATTTCATAAGGATATTCGAACTCCTGCTCTGCGATTCTGAGAAAATGCTCATAATCAGGCCGTGGCATAGCCACATCGACATCGTCGTCCCAGGGTATAAAGCCTCCGTGTCTGACAGCGCCGAGAAGTGTTCCGCCGCTCAAAAAATAAGTAATATCATTGGCATCACAGATTTCCTTGATCTTTTTTAAGATATCGAATTCCAGAAGCTGAAGTTCTCTCAGATCTCCTTCGGCAGGTCTGACTTCGTTTCCCATGAGTTAAGTCACCTCACATATTTTATATAACTGTCTGAATCGTTTATGTTAATCGAGAACGTCCCGGCGCTCTTGAAGTACCTCATATGGCACGAAGAATCCTCAATTCGGTCGGGCGGTTCAGTTTCTTAATTTTAACCCATTGCCCTATGTTGTGCAAGATGAATTGTTGAACCTGTCATTTCAGGTCCCGGCCTCTTCTTTATTACTTTTCCAGACGTTCCATGCGAAGAAAGCGCTGGCTGCGGTCATAACTATGATCATAACTTCCACAAGTATAATGTTTATTCCGTTCATAGCTAATATCACGCTTATTGTATCGACAAGGAAATGTATAAGTATAGCGAGAGGGAAGAAATAGAACTTATCCTTTTTCGTGACCGCGACCCAGACGAGAAGGGATAATGCAATTTGAAGCAGGCAAGCGGTTATTCGCTCAACTCCTCCTAAAAGAAACTGCCACGAAGGTGTACTTACCAGTTGATTCACGATGTTTTGAAGCGAAGCGAGAACTTCCGGCTGCATTCCTTCCTTTATCTTCTCAAGCTTACCGTCATTAATGTTTAAAGAATAAGAAATGTTGTTGAGCATGGAAAGACCTAAAATCATCATAGCTTCCAGCCCGCCATGACCGGCACCGTACATAAGTGCATTATCATCTTTTCGGGTGTAGCGTTTCATCACTGTCTTAAATGCTATCAGCCGTCCGAATTCTTCGAAAAGACCGGCACAGATTCCGCCGTAAACCGCATAATACAGCGGGATTGTGCTTATTTTCCTGCCAACAGATGTGCCGAGCATAAAATTATGAAAACCGGACTCCAGTATCATCGCAAAAACGAGGAAAGTCAGGCACCCGATAAAAAAAGGAGCCGTGTCGGCTTTCGTTTTCCGATTAATGAGAAAGAATAGTCCGAAAGGTATTGCAAATCCAATAATGCATGAGACAGTCATGCAAATAATCGATGCGGTCGAAACTGTTGGTCCCATCTTTCCATACCTCCGAGCGATGAAGAATAATAGGCGATTCCGTGAAGACCGAAACAC
This sequence comes from uncultured Lachnospiraceae bacterium, assembly GCA_947302185.1. The sequence goes on along the minus strand of CAMYVI010000031.1, from coordinate 10,124 downwards.
ATCGGCATTTCACAGAATCGCATTGTACTTTGCCTTGCATTAATATCTGACGTAGTATATGTCCTCCGGGGCTTCATAAGTATCATCATAAAGAGCTCTGTGGATGAACATCATATATTCAAAATAAGACGGATAAAGCCCACCGATGATAGTTCCGTCAAGATCAAATACTGCTATTCTGTCCTCCAGTGGGATAAAGTGCTCTGAATTTTCATCTGTAACATCAGCAACATAGGATTCGATGGATTTGACGACCGGCGATCCTTCGGCCCAGTACTCAAGTTTATATGCTTCTTTTTCAGCGTTTTCTTTCTGTTCTTCCGAATCTGCAGCACTCTCTGTTGTTATCTCTTCAGCAGAAGCGCTTTCAGCAGATTCATTTTTACACCGGCATCAGAGGCTGTGCTTTCAGCTGCCTTACTGTCAGTTGCTTTGCCGTCTGCAGGTTTATTTCCTTTGGCACCGCATCCGGCAGTCATGCTGCCATAGCACAGGCCAGGACCAGACCAAGAACTCTTTTTCTCATTTTATACCTCCGTTCATCATTCGAGCCTATCTCGCTGGACCCGGTGCGGATCCGTTTCAGCGTCAGCTGAAACAGTTCCGAGCCGAATCACGGCCGGACACAAACGGTCCGACATGTATCATCGTAATATTATATCACATTTTTCATCCCAGCACATCACCGAGATCGGCCTCTTTTATATTATGCTTTTCCGCAAAACCGGTAAGGAAAAGCGTCAGCGCACCGTCACCCGTTACGTTGCAAGCTGTACCGAATGAATCCTGCAATGCAAAAATTGTGAGAATGAGAGCCGTTCCGGTCTCATCAAATCCCAGAACACCGGTAATAAGACCAAGAGAAGCCATGACAGTTCCTCCGGGAACGCCGGGTGCACCGATTGCAAATACACCGAGAAGCAGGCAGAACAGGACCATTTTACCGGCAGGCGGATATTCTCCGTAAAGCATTTTTGACACGGCCATAACAAAGAATGTTTCGGTCATAACAGAGCCGCAGAGGTGAATATTCGCAAAAAGCGGAATTCCGAAATTTACAAGATCTTTGCGCAGAGTCGGAACAGATTTTCCGGCACATTCCAAAGCGACTGAAAGTGTCGCCGCACTCGACATGGTTCCTACTGCAGTCATATAAGCGGGCCAGTAGTTTCTGAGAATGTTCATAGGGTTTTTACCCGAATAAGCTCCGGCGATACCGTACAGCAGTGCAAGCCAGATATAATGACCGACCATAACGATTACGATGATGAGCAGGAAAATCGGAAGCTGCTTTGTGATGGATCCCTCATAAGCCAGAGTACAGAAGGTAGTTCCGATTAAAAACGGCAGGACCGGAATGACGAACTTATTGACTATGCTGAGAACGATCTGCTGAAATTCTTCCAAGATGCCTGTTATCATTCTGCTTTTATTCCATGCGGCTGAGAGGCCAACCATCACAGAAAAGAAAAGAGCGGACATGACCGGCATGATCTGAGGAATTGTAAGTTCGAACACAACAGGCGGCAGATCCTTCAATCCGTCTACTTCAGGACTGATCTGCAAAAACGGCAGAATCATGAAGCCCGATGCAGTCGCAAAAAAAGCGGCACCGATCGAAGATAAATAGGCAATGATAAGCGACACGATCAGCATTGTAGAAGCGTTATTACCTAACCTTGTAATGGACGGAGCGATAAAACCGATTATAATCAGCGGCACACAGAAACCGATGAACTGACTGGTGATGAATTTTACAGTGACGATAATGTTCAGAAGTGCCGATGTGAGCGCCGATCCGTCCGTTGCACTGAGAATGAGACCGATTATTATGCCGGCGGCCAATGCTACCAGCAGTCTGAACGGCAAACTGTTTAAAAATCCTTTTTTTTCCATAATTACCTCCCGTTTTTGATGTTTTTATTCTTCTTATTAGTACAAAACAGCCTATCTGATATGTTCCTGATTTACAGGCAGGAGTTCACATCTACCTTATCAATCATGACGTTAAGAATCTCCCTGTCTGTCTCCTTCATACCGACCTTGCCGATATATCCCATATTTTTAATCGTCATCTCGACATCGTTCTCTACAAACCCTTCGCCTCCCATGAATTCCTTCTGACTGATGCTCATATAGTGGGCGAGGAGAGCTGCATGAACGGAAGAAGCGATTTTCGCGGCACAGCTGGGTTTTGCCCCGTCGCATACTATTCCTCCGACGTTTCCGAGAGTGTTTGTAATAGTACCGCCGATTTGTTCATAAGTACCGCCGGACATATAAGTGATACCCGCTCCTGCCCCGCATGCGTTCAACCATCCTTTTTCGTTTGTTAAGATTACGCAGGTTCATTTATTAAGGCAGAGATTCTATGTCAGGCCTCGGAATATTATTTTGCAATACTTCAATCAGAATTCTGTTCAAACCATTTTAACATAAACAGGACAGATATTAGTATATGTTAAATCGATTACACAATTTTGTTGATTCTTGTGAGTTGAGAAATTATTTTTTGTCTAATAGTTATACTTAACCATAGATATATGATAAAATCAGAAATGATATTGGAAAAGCATATAGCGACAGTGAGGATAAGGTAACAGTTTAAGCACCATAAACGGAGAAAAATTGTGTCTATGATTGTAACAAGGACTGTAAAGTACAGTATCTTATCGATTCTTATAATTCTTCTGATCTTTCTCAGCCGGGATAAATGTTATGCCATGAAAAATGTGGCAGGGACGAACGCTTCCGGAGGGAAGAATCGGGAACTGACGGTAGATCCGACGGGGACAGACGAGGGATTTTCAGCGGTATTATACAATAATACCAACGGTCTCCCGACGTCAGAAGCCAACGCCATTGCCGAGACAAGCGAAGGTTTTATATGGATCGGCAGTTACGGAGGTCTTATAAGGTACGACGGAAACTCCTTTGTGCGTTTTGATTCTACGACCGGAGTTGCCAGCGTCGTCTGTCTTTACACGGACAGTAAGGACCGTCTCTGGATCGGAACGAATGACAGCGGCGTAGCAATGATGTATAGAGATGACCTTAAAAAGTGGGGTAAGACCGAAGGCCTTAAATCAGCATACATCTGTGCTATTTCTGAAGATAGGGACGGAAATATTTATATCGCGACTAACGAGGGTTTGATGGTCATTGATAAAAATATGAGGCTTCAGCCGTTCGGAGATCCGCGAATCGATGATGCATATGTCCGGAGCCTCAGAAGAGGAAATGACGGCACCATCTACGGCTTGACTGTGAGCGGAGACATCTTCTCCTTCCGCAACAAAAAGATAGAAAACTATCTGAGCCATGACGACAGCCCGTTCAGCGGAATAATGTGCATACTGCCTGATCCGGCAAACCTCGGCTATTTTTATCTCGGTACAGAAACTTCACAGGTTTTTTACGGAAGTTTTGATGACAATTTCCATAATATATCAACTTATGATATTTCCCCTCTGTCGCTGCCTGAAAATTTCGAAAAAATCGGGAACCAGTTATGGATCTGTGCGGGAAACGGAATCGGCGTTCTCGAAGGAAAAGACTTTCATAAACTGGACCGTGTCCCTATGAACAACTCCATAGGGCACGCAATGACAGATTATGAGGGAAACCTTTGGTTTACATCCTCCAGGCAGGGAGTAATGAAAATCACACCCAATCGGTTTTCAAATATCTATGAACGTTACAATGTACCTGAAGAAGTGGTGAACAGTACATGCAAATACGAAGGAAAGCTGTTCGTCGGTACAGATAACGGCCTCACCGTTCTTGACAGTGAAGGCATTGTATCGGCAGTTCCTGTCATAAGTGCCCGGGATACAAAGGGTGAGCCGGTAGAAGTGACCGATCTTATTGAACTTTTGGAGGGATGCAGGATCCGCTCGATCATCCGTGACAGTAAGAACCGCATCTGCTATGATAAGGGGCATGTCACGTTTTATAATGTCGACGACGGGCTTATTTCTGAGCGTGTAAGAGCTATCTGTGAAAGAGAAGACGGATCGGTTCTTGTGGCCAACACCGGCGGCGTCTCTCTGATTCAGGGGAACCGTGTCGTACGATCATACACGGAAAGCGACGGAATAAACAATCCGGAAACTCTCTCGGTTGCAGAAGGAACAGACGGAGATATTCTTGTAGGAACAGACGGAGGCGGTATTTTCATAGTGGGGAAAAACGGATCACGAAATCTGAGTCTTAAAGACGGGCTGTCTTCAGAAATTGTAATGCGCATCAAAAAGGATTCTACCAGAGACCTGTACTGGATCGTCACAAGCAATTCTATCGCATACATGACGTCAGATTATAAGATCACGACTGTTAAGAATTTCCCGTATTCCAATAATTTCGATCTTTATGAGAACAGTCTTGGCGATATATGGGTCTTCAGCAGTAACGGAATTTATGTTACACCTGCCAAAGAGATGCTGGCAAACAAAGAAATCAAGCCTGTCTATTACGGGATGTCGAACGGTTTGCCATGTATTCCTACCGCCAATTCATACAGTGCTCTGACAGAGAACGGAGACCTTTACATAGCCGGTAGCACCGGCGTTGCAAAGGTCAACATAGAGGATGATCACGGAAACGTAAGCAACCTTAAAGTAGCAGTCCCCTATATTGATGCGGATGACGTCAGGCTTTATCCTGACAAGTCCGGCGGGTTCGCGGTTTCGTCCAACGTACGGAAAATAACCATATATAGTTTCGTCTATAATTATTCACTGAGTAATCCTCAGGTATCTTACCAGCTGACCGGCTTTGACACCAAAAGTGTTACGGTCAACAGAAGCGAACTGGTTCCGATCGACTATACTAATCTTCGTGGCGGTACGTACTATTTTACTGTCAGACTCATGGATTCCATGGGACGCGGGAACAGGACATTTGCCATACCTATTGTAAAAGAAAAAGCGTTTTATGAGTATCCGTGGTTCTTTGTTCTTGTAGGAATTCTTTTGATAGCCTGTGTCGCTGCCTGTGTGAGAATGTACGTGAATAATCGAATGCGCATCCTTGAGATGAAACATCAGGAGGAAGCCGAAAAAGAGCGTCTGATGACAGAGCTCAAGATGGCCAACCAGATTCAGGAAAGTATGCTGCCGAATAATTTCCCGGCTTATCCGGATCGGGGGGAATTCGATATATATGCCTCAATGGAACCTGCCAAGGAAGTCGGAGGCGATTTCTATGATTTCTTTCTTATCGACGAGGATCATCTCGGGATAGTTATGGCGGATGTCAGCGGGAAAGGCGTTCCAGCGTCACTCTTCATGATGAGGGCCAAGACGATCGTCCAGAGTTATGCCATGCTTGGCGTCTCCGCAGCGGATATACTTAAAAGGACCAACGAGTCTCTGTGCACCAACAATAAAATGGAGATGTTCGTTACAGCCTGGGTCGGTGTCCTTGAGATCAGTTCGGGTATATTGACGGCTGCTAATGCGGGACATGAGTATCCGGTAATTTACAGATCAGCTGACGATAAGTTTTCCCTGCTGCGGGATAAACACGGATTTGTGATGGGCGGCATGGAAGGAATGAAGTATAAGGAGTATGAAATCATTCTCCATCCCGGCGATAAGCTTTTCATCTACACAGACGGAGTACCGGAGGCAACCAATAGCAGCAATGAGCTGTTCGGAGCAAATCGTATGCTCGATACCCTCAATGAGAGCACAAAAGATGCTCCCAGGGAAGTGCTCGGTAACGTACGAAATGCTGTAAATGTTTTCGTTGGAAATGCCGAACAGTTTGATGATCTGACTATGCTCTGTCTTGAATACCGGGGAACGAATAATTCTTCATCCTGAATACCGGAGAACCGACTGAAAAAGAAATTTTCGGATAGCATATCCGGACTCATATCTAAAGGGGATGCCTACCCAAGCGGCATCCCCTTTGAACTGCTCTCCTATTCTATTTCAATTTCTATCTCTTATCTTTATCGACAAATTCCAGTGTAATAACGGCCAACAGAGCATAAACTGCTATGAATACTATGAGGTGCATCCAATTTCTCAGAATATTTTCCCCGGTATGCTCATACTCGGAATGATAATTCATTTTTGTAGCTCTCTCCCTGATCTGCCTCCTGAGCTTTTTCTTTCCTACCAGATCCATCGCTTTTCCGACGGTCGTTTTTATCACTACCTCTTTTGCCCTGAACTCCTCCATAGATGGGTCTTCGGCCATGAAATCTACGATTTTTCCTAAAGTGGTCTTACCTCCGATTTCCATATCCTTGTACTTATACATGAAATCCGCTTCTTTAAGTACAGTCAGAAAATCTCCGACTGTCATAAAACCGGTCATATTTTCCGCCCGCAGTTCACTGAACTGATCAGACACGATAAGCTGGTCAAGGATGTCTCCGAATGTGACATACGTACTGACTTCAGTGTCACGAAGATCTTTGATGGATTCATTATCTGTCTCACGCAGCAGATTCAATATTTCTCCGACGGTCATTTTCACCTCGAGATCCATGCCTTCTACTGTATTCAGCATAGCATTAATGGAACCGTATGGCTTGGCGTTGGTGTCTGCCTGAGCTGCCATCGCCTTAAAGCCCGGACAGGCGACTGTCAGAGACGCTATCGGATTGACAATATCCGGAAGAGGTATCATCCCGCCGGAAAATATAAGCTGACATAATAACATGAAGGGCAACGTTGTCATCGCAATCGTTGTCGTATGAGCGAGCGCCGATATCCATAATGAAAGCATATCTGCCGCATAAGTAATAAGCAGAATTGTGATGCCGAAGTCCAGCAGGAACCATTTTGTGAATATTCCTTCAGTCGGATATTTTACACCTACATAATACGTAACTGCCACTGTTATTATCGTCTGAAGAAGGCAGAGAACCAGCTGATACATCATATGAGCCAGAATATAGGAACTGATATGCATTCCCGAACGATGTTCCCGCTTTACAACATCCCTCTCCCTGCAGATGACCTGGATAGAATTAAAAGATCCGTTCCAGACGCATATACAGACAAGTACAAAAGCACCTGTCATTGTACCTTCCATCGTGATCATAAAATAGCTGCTGATCACAAATCCCACGATACCTCCGATCAGAGCTGCCATCGGTAAAACAGTCCAATCACGCTGGTAGAGAAACAGACGAAGGAACTTCGGAAAAAAGATACCGATCTGTCTGATGCGGCCTCTGTGGCGTATCGTTAAGTGTTTTTTGGGCTTATTCACATTCTTATCAGCCATTTGCCACCTCCGCGTACTTGAGCACAAAGTCGTCAGCGAGACCTTCGCCGCCCTCGTCTTCCTGATTAATGAGTTTCAGGATTTCTTCCATCTTCTCGCATTTGAAGAATTTTCTGGCTTCTTCTATACTTCCGTAAAAAGCGAGTCGGCCCGTGCGCGTTGAATCCTTTGCCAGTACGATTACATCATCCGCAAGATCAATTATACGGTCCGGATTGTGTGTAATGACGATAACTATTTTTCCGGTGTCCGCTATTTTACGGAGTCTGACAAAAAGTTCCCTCGCCATAACGCCATCCAGTCCGGAATCCGGTTCATCCAACATGAACATTGACGGATTCGAAAGCAACTCGATTGCAATGGACAGCCTTTTTTTCTGGCCTCCGGATAATTTTTCTACTTTATTATCCTTGACCGATGTCAGTCCGAACATCTCAAGAACATTTTCTACTCTCTTTTCGCGCTCGCCGGCAGGAATATCGATGGAAAGTCTGAGTTTTGCAGCATCTCTGAGTGTACCGATGACAGTGTCCTTGTTGCGCATCATTTCCGACTGAGGTACTACGCCGACTTCATAGAGCATGTCCTTATACTGCGTATACACATTATGTCCGTTCAGTAACACTTCGGCTTTTGCTTTCTCGTAGCCGTTCACGGCATTCAGAAAAGTAGTCTTACCGGCTCCCGAACCTCCGAGAAGAATGACAAGATGGCCCTTAGGTATAGCCAGATGAATATCTCTGAGCAGCATATTTTTGTGAAAAAATTCCCGTACACTTCGTTCTTTAAGATTGACTGTAAGACCGTCTTCCATCACATCCGCGCTTCCCTCAGTTGCGAGGCGCTTCATCTCTGCGGCAATGTCTTCTACTTCCCACATAGGTTGATACCGCTTGTCATATCCCCAGATCAGTGTAGGAATAGCAAGTATGTAATCGAAGACACAGAGGAGGATCCAAAACTTACTTATACCATATACCTCAATAAATCCGGAATACACTCGGATGTTGTAAATTGAGAGCATAATGGCAACAGAAAAGATAACCGGCAGTATCAGAGGGGAAAATGAATGTTTGTGTGATTCAAAATACACGCCGAGTGCAGCAAGAGCCGAATCCGCAAAACTGATTAAACTGTAGATACGTCCTTCCGGTTCACGGTTCGCGCAGCGCGAAAGCTGATATTCACGAGCCCATGGCACAAGGGCCCATGCCGGTTTGAGTCCCGACTTTTTGAGAAGCGCCCATGCTCCTGCCATATATAGTATCCTTATTACAATATATATCGGTTTCGTTGTCGAAAAATAAAGTGCCAGTATGATATTAATATAACTAAGCATAAATCAGCTCCTCTATACAATGTATATAAAACTCGAAGTTCTGTACCGGTTAACACTATTTTATCACGTTGTATGATGATCCGCATTGATGGTTATCGTGATATCGTGCCAAATGACAACGAAACTTTCATTAGTGTGACTTTTGCATTGATTTGTCAGCAACAGCACATGTTCTGGTAGAACTAAACATGACATCATGTTGTGGTTGATATGATTTATGAATGAAAAAAGGTATAGGCGGTATTTCATGCTAAACGCGAAGTATAGTGCCGAAATAAGAGGCTGCCGCAACACAAAACATACGACAGCCTCCTTTTCCGGCACTATATTGCTATATTGTAATCTCTATCTGGTTATCCTCAATAGCAATTATGCAGCTTTCGTAATATCCGTCCCCTGTTGTTCTCGGACCGCTGACAACTCTGTAACCGGAAGTGCGCAATTTATCTGTTATGTCATCTACTGCCTTCTTGCTTCCGACAGAAAACGCAATATGTGCAAATCCGGTGCGATTAAGCTCTTTACTGCTGTCAACCATCTCCGGCTTGTTCATTATTTCAAGGCGGGCACCATCATCGAAACATATAAAATACGACCTGAAATCCGTAGTTGTATTATGATACCCGTCATTCGACTGACCGCCGAGATAATTTACAAAGAAATCTTTCGCGGCTTCCAAATCATTTACATACATTGCAACATGTTCTATCTTCATAAAATATCATTACTCCAATCTTTTCCCTGACTGCCGGACGGTACAACCATATTCATGGCAGAGATTTCATTTATAGTTTAAAAAATCAGACCTACCATACAGACTGCCTTCAGATCTATGTAAAAAATAGAATACCGCACTTGCCGCTGCTCCCACCAGATAAGTGACTACAAGTGACGCAAACGGATTCAAATCTTTCGGTACCGATTTTGCGCAGATCTGATAAAGAATATTAGATGCTACCACCAACGCTATCGGCCAAACATAAGAAAATATACTGATCACCTCCAAAATATCCCCGACAACCCATAGTAATGAGATAGAATGTCAGCTTGTGGTTAATATAGAAAATGAAGCTACTGCTCTCTCATCACGCATATTCCAAAAGGCGGCAGCGTAAGCACGCCGTCCTTTAGAACAATGTCCTCATCAGATACCGTCAGCACTGCACTTAGTTCAGAATATGACGACGTTGATATATCAACAGAAGACGGATTCTCTGTCGAGTTGATAAAGATTTCGACCGGTTCGTATCTGCCCTCCGGATCCTCCCTTGTCATAGCACATATTTCATTGTTGGTCCGGTCATAATCTACTGAAGTGCTTCCGCGTGCAATTACGGGGAACGCGTTACGAATCCTGATTGCATTCCTGAAATATGTATGAATAGAATTCTCTTCTCCGATTTGCTCATAGACAGTTCCGAACTTCATCGGAAAACTTTCCATTTCCTCGGGACCTTTGCACATGATCGACAGTAACTCCCGGCCATATGTTTTCCGGAACAAGTCTGCCGCCATTTTATCATCCGTCACTGAAGCG
>CAMYVI010000030.1 GCA_947302185.1 uncultured Lachnospiraceae bacterium | reverse complement strand
CAGTGGATCTCGATGAGACTCTCCTGAACAACGACGGGACGATATGCGAACGTAACCTCAGGGCTGTGAAAAATCTCACGGACGCCGGAAAGTGGTTCGTTCCCTGTTCAGGCCGCGGCTACGCCACCATTCAGGGAACGCTGAAAGATTTAGGACTGTACCAGAAAGAGAACCAGTATATCGTGGGCTTCAACGGCGGCATGATTACCGAGAACAAGGAAACCGCGAACTGTACTATCAGGGCATTACATTTGATGAGACGAACATGTTCTTCCGGCGGGGAATGGATCTGGATGTCTGTATGCATGTTTATACGAAGGATGTCGTCTATATCTGGAATTTCAATCCGGAAGAGAGAGCATTTCTTTCCGGCAGGCAGCAGACTGTAGAACTCAAGGAACCAAGCATTGAGTTCCTTAAGGACGAACCGCTGGTAAAGATTCTCTACCAGAATACGGATCTCGACTATCTGCACAGGATCGCGAAAGATCTGGAAGACATAACAGGTCCTTTTGATGTCAGCTATTCTTCAAATCGGTATCTTGAGTTCAACCGTGCCGGCATCAACAAAGGAGCCGGACTTAAACGGCTGGCTGAAATTCTCGGAATCGATATCTCAGAGGTCATCGCTGTCGGAGATAACAATAACGACATGGCTATGATTCGAGCGGCAGGTCTCGGAGCCGGCGTCGCAAATTGCACGGATGAGGTCCGCAGGATCTGCGACTATGTAAGTGAGGCTGATAATGAGGGAGGCGGTGTAGCTGAGATTATTGAAAGATTCATGCTATAAGAACGGTCTTTTCGGGACATATATCTGAAGCTGAATGCGCAGAGGGGCTGCCGCATCGGGTCGTGTCACCGCAATATATAACAGAAATTTGCAAATAATATCTGCTGTATATTGCGGCAGCACACCCTGATGCGACAGCCCCTCTGCTGTATTAACAGATATGATGTTAACGCCGCTTAAAATGCTGCAGAGTTCAGGAATGTCTCATCTCAACGGACTTTGTATAATCGATACAACCCGTTTTCCGACGCGAAAACAAGATCGCTGATTTCACGGATCGGTTCCTCATCTGCAGGGACATCGTCGTAGTACATGTCATTTTCGTACAGGATGTATGTGATTCCGGCCTCTTTGATTTTTTCCCGGAGAGCGTCGGCGGACATGGAAGTGTACATTTGTTTTGCAATCTCAAATCGCGTATCCGTGTCATAGCCTGCCGACCATGCATAATACGGCCATCCGCAGTAAAGCCGGCATCCGCTTACGGTGAGTTCGGAAACGGAGTCGGGACCGGAGAGGACAAGGTCGGAATCTGTGAGATTTTCCCGGATATAAGCTGTCAGATCGCTTGCCGTATCAACTGTGATACCGTGTTCGCTGTCATTGTTCCTGATAATAATCGTGTAGTCGTACAGACCGGTCGCTGTGAGGAGGAGAGCGACCGTGCATGCGAGCAATTTACCGAAGATATTCTTTTTCCCGAGGGGATGTCCCGACCTTTCCGAGAATAACGTTACGACAATATCAGCCCATATGATCGAAAGATAGGCCATGGCCATCATGATGTATTTGTGATTCACAGTTACATCCGGTGTCAGAGAGACCGTGAAAGAGAAAATGACCGGAAGCAGGAAAGCGGCGATAAGCGCTTTTTGTTTTCTTTCCACCGTGAACAGGGCAAATACACTCCCGAGGATCGTAATTCCCGCCACCTCTGTGATGTAGCCGATGACTCCCAAAAAGGACTTGTCTTCACTGATGAATCCCCAGTAAAATGCAGGTGACACGGCTGAACCGTAGATAAAAGCCTTAGTTTGCAATTCGGCGATCAGCACGCTGACGACCGCCAGGATCAGATAGTCGAGTTTGTTCTTTGAGAAGACCGCAAATCCCGCCAGTATAAGCAGGCATCCGATCACGCATGCGCCGTTCCAGAAGGACGTGAGCCCGAGAATTACACCTGTAATGAGGGCGAGATCCGGAGCTTTGGGCTGCCAGGCTTCTCTCGTCAGGAAGAGTGTTCCGAAGCGGGAAATAAGGGAGCCGGTCAGGGTGTATGTGCTGCCTGCTTCCGAATCGGAAGAAGGAGCTTTTTTCTTATGTTCGGCAGCGCCTGCATCTGCCTTTCGGTACGCCTCCTCAATATATCCGTAGAAATACCAGATGACGGTTGTTGCAATAATCATCCCGAAACCCAGGTGCCTCTGGTTCAGATATACATTGTAGTTCCAGAGCCCCCAGCTTTCATTGGTCGTGTAACCGATGAATGTTATGTTGGTCAGAAAGGCCTGTACGAGATCACCTGCCAGTAAGTGCTCACGAATGAACAGAAAGATCGCCAGGCCGCTTCGGAAAGTAAAAAATACGGCGGTGAGAACTGCCGCGGCGAAGCGGTCTGTAATCCGGAAAGCCAGCTGTGTGAGCATGATGAAGAAACTGAACAGGGAAAGTGTGCTCGTCAGATTGTATGCAAATGAAAGCGGCAGTCCCAGAAACTCCATATTTCCCGTGAAGAACATGAACATGAAGTGATACTTAATGTCCTCTCCGGCGAAGAACGGATACTCGGTCGGATAGTTGGCGAACTGAGAGAAAGAGCGAATGAGGGCGACATTCGGAGCGTAATCGCTGAATACGGTAAAGCCCATATGCAGTTTTGTCCCGTCCGTATGCAGAACATAGTGGAAGTTGAACCATACAAATGCCAGAACAACAAGATAGAACACTGCCTCTTTCCGAAAGAGTATGTCATCCCGAATCAGACCGGATTTGTGAAGAATGTGCATCAGCCTTCTGCCGGCACGTTTCGATGCATTTTCCGAAACGGTCCCTGAGGTCTGTACTGAATCAGGATTTTCCGTATTTTTCTTCCGTCCGAAGACAGTAACGGCTGCAAGGATGAGTGAGAATCCGAGGACGATGGCATTTGCATATCCGAGCGGTCTTTCAACTCCCCCTGCTACCCGAAGCGTGTAGGAAATCAGATACAGAGGCCAGGTGATGAGCAGGACGCCAACGCCGAATGACGAAGCAAGACGGACCCAGATGAGATTTCTGCGTGCGTCTGCCTTGTCAGTTATGAAAAGATCGGTAATCTGCCAGCCGATGAAAGCAGCTGTTATAAGATATAAGAATGAGAGCATAATTTTTATAAATCTTCTTGTGGTGGGCTGAGTCAGCCGGCGACGGTTTCGGGTCTGCACGGATCTTTTTCCGACCGTTTAAGCAGACTTCTACATTTTGAAGTTTTCTGTTAGAGATGTCAAGTATCGGAAGGGGGGACACCGGATATAAATAGGAAGTTTCATCCTGTTATAAGCTGGTTTGATAATCGGGTATATGAAAAAAAGTATGGTCATTTATGCCAAGCTGTTTTAGAATATCATACATGTTTCGGTAGATGCCTGATTCGAATCTCTTCAGGCTATCTCCTCTCATATTCTGATTCATTTACGGAGGTCGGTATATGGTTGATCACAACAGGCAGAAGAAAATAGCGGTCATCAACGATTTTTCCGGATTCGGAAGATGTTCCATAGCGGTCTCACTGCCGATTATTTCGGCTATGGGTATACAGTGCTGTCCGCTTCCGACTGCGATGTTTTCAAATCATACCGGATTTGACAGTTTTTATCGTGTAGATTTTACATCTCATATGAAAAGGTACATGGGCGAGTGGGATAAACTCGGTCTCCGGTTTTCAGGTATTGCCACCGGTTTTCTCGGATCGGAGGAACAGATCGAAATTGTGGCGGATTTTCTGCAGGAGTTCGGCGCTGACGGTACGATAGTCCTGATCGACCCGGTCATGGGAGATTACGGAAAGCTTTATCCGAGTTACAGCGAGAGGCTCGCCATGAAAATGCATCGCCTCATCCCCTATGCCGATATTCTCACACCGAATCTTACGGAAGCCTGCATTCTTACAAAAACTGAGTACCGTGAGGACATGACGACGGCAGAGCTGAGGAAGCTCTGTGATAAGCTGGCGAAGCAGTGTGATACCGACAAGAATGTGAAAATTGTTATATCGGGTCTGAACCGCGACAGATACCTTGAAAATTTTGTCTATGAGAGGGATTCGGAGCCGCAGCTCGTCATGACTCCGAAAATCGGAAACAACAGGTCGGGGACGGGAGATGTCTTTGCATCAATAATTGCCGGATGCGCCGTGCGCGGAACGGAATTTCGCGAATCGGTGTGGATGGCATCCGAGTTCATCGGCAGATGTATGAAGACGACGATGGAAATGGGGCTGCCGGGGACGGACGGGATCGCGTTCGAGGAGCATTTGTTTGAACTGAGGTGATGACTCTGACAGTGTATATGAGTGCGGAGCGAATGCGGATAGAGTATACAGTGAGCATTTGTTTCATATAGAAGAATTATTTGCGTGAGTTGCCGGAGTGACAACGGAAAGGAAGAATTATAATGACTATTACATATAAGGTAAAAAACGGAATTTACGTGAACATGACGAACCGCTGCCCCTGCGCATGCACGTTCTGCCTTCGCCAAAACGGACCGGGAGTCTTCGGATCGGATTCTCTCTGGCTGGAGCATGAGCCGGATATCGGTGAGGTGAAGGCGTCGATCGATGAGTGGAATCTGGAAGAGTACGATGAGGTCGTGTTCTGCGGTTACGGGGAGCCGACGGAGCGCCTGCCGGAGCTTCTGGAGGTGGCGGCGTATATTCGTTCCAAATCGGATATAAAGATACGGATTAATACGAACGGTCTCGCCGACTTGATCTGGAGCCGTTCGACTGCAGCCGATCTTGAGGGGCTTATCGATACGGTCTCCATCAGTTTGAATGCCAACAATGCGGAGGATTATCTGAGGCTGACCCGCTCGAAATTCGGGATCGGGTCCTGGCAGGCTATGCTCGACTATGCGAGGGACTGCACAAAGTATGTGCCGAAGGTCGTCATGACGGTCGTCGATAAGGTCACGACGCCGGAGGAGCAGGAGGAGTCGAGGCGCATCTGCGACTCGATCGGCGTGACGCTGCGGGTGCGCCCGTTCGAGAGTTGACACCCATCGGGGACGGTTCTTCCCAGTCGGGGACGGTTCTTAACGATTAAGAACCGTCCCCGACTGGGAAGAACCGTCCCTTTTATGTGAAGAGTACAGCGAAAAGGGGACGCGATGACGAAAGATGAAAATTGCCCGGTATGCAGTAAAGTGAAATGATGATTTGTGGAGCACACTATTGTTTTGTAATATATGTATAGTCTGATATAGTGCTTTTGTGAGTTTTTCACAAGCAAATTCTACATATAAACAGCATAAAAATGACAAATGGCTCCTTTACAAATATTTTACAGTGATATAGAATATGAAATTGAATTAATGACATATGTACGTGCATTTGCCTTGCAAAGATCATTTTGTTTATAAGTGATTTCACAAAAAGGTTTTTATTACTGATAAATACTTATAACTTGAGGCACATTTATATGAATAAATAGTTGCATTATGCGTACAACATAGAGAGGATAAAGCTGTCTGTGTTGTACGTTTTTCTTTCTTTTTCATTTGGTTTGACTTGATGAGTTAAATTAATTACCGGCTTTTCAAACCAAATGTTTTTATAACATCTCCTGCTTTAATAAGTTAATGCACGGAATGCAGTACATATAATCGCAAAACGGATGATTACAATCAGTGGTGTGGCTATCTGAATGACCGCACTCCTGTTGTTATTATTTACAAAAAATGCGAAAGGAGGGCAAAGTCGAAGAAGAAAATCACATAACAGAACTGATTGTAATGAATTTTATCGGATGCTGCAAAGCAGCTGACGATAAAAAGCCGATTTGTCGGTCGAATTTTAATCATCGGGCCTATGGAGCAGTTCCGATGATAAGAAAAAAAGAACAAAAAAACTAGAAAGGGGACTTCAATATGAAGAACACACTGAAGCGTTTAGGCGCACTGCTCATCGCGGCAATTATGATGATTTTGATGTGCGTACCGGTAATGGCAGCAGATCCGACACCGACACCTGTTCCTCCGTCTGCAACAGACAAGGCGGTTATTACTGTAAAGGGCGTAGATGCGAAAGACGCAACATCCGCAACTGTTAAGGCATATCGAATTGTGTATCCGGAATATAACAGCGAAGGTCTGGTCAAGTACAAGACAATTGATGGTGTTACGATTGCGGATGGGACAAATTTCAGACCTACGTCTGAGGAAGTTACCGCTATTGCCAGCGGTATCATCGGCGGAACAATTAACCCGACTACTCAGCTCACTCTTACTCGTAACAGTGCCGGCGATTATGTTTCGGCAGCCGGTGCGGCCGGTGCCGGTGAGTACATCGTAATTATTACGGGAACAAACACGGTCGTTTATAATCCCGCGCTTGTCTCTGTAAATTATACGGATGCTAACGATAAAGAATCTATCACTGACGGTGAAGTTAATCTTGGTACTGATTTTGCTTACGGAAATGTAGCATATGTAAAAAAATCAGAGCCTGAAGTAGATAAGTCAATCGTTACTGCTGATGGTGACAAGAACGGCACGACTGTTTCTGCAGATGGTGATAATACGACTCCTTCCGATACAATCAACTTTAAGATTACTGCAGATATCCCTTCCTATAAGATGAGTTCGGTAACAACAACAGAGACTCAACAGATCGAAGGAGCGGATGTTGTAGTGGAAACTACGACAACAACAGGTACATACGATCATCCTATCGTCAAAGTAACTGATAAACTGGATGCTACTTTTACAGAAATCATTAACTCTGATACGACCGGCATTGTTGTAAAGAACGGAACAACTGAACTGGAAAAGGGTGCTGACAAGGACTATACCATCACGGTTGATGCCGATAAGAAGGGCTTCGTCATCCAGCTTACAGAAGCTTATATCTTTGCCCATGGCAAACAGACTATTACTGTGACATACAGCGCTAAACTCAGAGACGTTGACGCTGCACAGAATTTCGATGAGAACAAGAACATTGTTAAACTTGAGTACAGCAATGACCCGTCAAATGACAATTCCGTGAAAACGAAAGAAGATGTGACTTACAACTACACATTTGCCATCGACGGTAAAATCGGCGGTGAAAAAATTACTACTACACACGGCGGAGAAAGTGAAGAATCTGAAACACCGGGTAAAGAGACATCTTACGAAGTTGTAAAGGAGCATACAACAACCGAGGAAGTTACCTGGAGTGATTATACGGACTCCCTTACAGAAGTACAGGACGGAACATCCAAGAAACCTTCAAACGCTCTCGCAGGCGCGGAATTCAGCCTCTATACAGCTTATGCAAGCGGCGATGTTTCCGGAGATCCGGTAGCGGTTACAACGTCGGATGACGGCGGACATCTGTATTTCCACGGTCTCAATGTCGGTACTTACTATGTGAAAGAGACAAAGGCTCCGACAGGATACTCTCTCAACAGCACAATTTATAAGGTTGTTATCGATGCAACTGTCGATACGGCAGGCATTCTTACGGCCTATAGCATTAAATTCTATAACGCTAGTACAAATGCGGAAGCTGGTTCTATTACTTATACCAACACAGCTACACAGGTTACAGACGTTTACACAACAGAAGGCGGGACAACAACAGTCAATGAGCACTTTGGCGATGTAAATACCCAGATAGCGGTTACTGTCAGCCCGCTCGAAATTCTGGATACACCTCTTGCTGACCTTCCGTCAACCGGTGGCATGGGCTCTTATCTCTTCACCATCATCGGCGTAGCTGTTATGGCAATCGTAGCAGGTTCTTATTTCAGAAGCCGTGCAAAGAAAGCCTGATGTCATAGGGGTTATCCGGTGAATATTGTTTCATCAATAAGGCGTAAAATATGAAGTCTGATTAGGACTGTGACGCCTGATACCTGTATATTTTTCAGGCAGGTCCGGTATCAACACCGGTCCTGCCTGAAATGAAAATGTTTGAGGTGTTCGCGGATTCTTATGAGTATATTTTTACGAATCATACGAACGAGATATTACATGTATACTGGATATTATCAACTGTAAATCTGACGCTTTATAACAGAGAAAAAGCCTCAAGTCTGAGAGGCTGATCAATCCGGCATATAAGGCGTGAGACTTACAATTGAAAACAGCAGGGAGAACTTATGAACAAAAAGAAAATACGAAATATTGCATTTGCTGTATTTTTCTTTATAGGGATGGGGATTACATTTTATCCGATGATCAGCAGCCGCTGGAACGCTTACAGAGATTCACTCCTTGTGGCTGAATATCACAAAACTGTTGAAAGTGATGCCGGAAGTGAACGGTTCAGGGAGATGATAGAAAACGCCCGGGCTTATAATCAGACACTTGATGTTCCGGCTGTGCCGGATGCATTCTCAATAAGAGAAGGTATCCAGGATAAAGAGTATGAATCACTCCTCAACGAATCCGGTTCAGGAATGATAGGCACTGTGGAAATACCGGCAATCAAGGTAGATATACCAATTTATCACTACACGACTTCCGCATCTCTTGAAAAGGGTGCCGGTCATCTACTCGGAAGTGCTCTGCCCGTAGGGGGTGAGAGTACTCACTGTGTGGTATCTGCTCATAGAGGTTTGCCAAATCAGAAGTTATTTACTGATCTGAATCTTGTAAAGGACGGAGATGTATTCTATTTTCATGTATTAGATCAGACTGTTGCTTATGAAGTGGATCAAATATTGACTGTCGAGCCTTCTCAGGTCGAGTCGTTATCGGTCGTAAAAGGGCAAGATTATGCGACCCTGGTCACTTGTACGCCATATGCAGTAAACACTCACAGACTACTTGTAAGGGGCCATCGAATACCATATTCGGAAGAAGAATACAGGGAGACCGTTAAGAACACAATACCGAGGGCAGATAAGAATTACATGATGATGCAGGCTCTGTGTGTTGTGATAGGTATCGTAATAGCGGTAATTATTTTCTTCGTTACCGGTTGGATCGGGAAGAGACGAAAAAAGAAATGACCGGCAGAAAATGGTGAGAAGACCGGCACGGGATTTTCATCGACGACAGATAATTTTCAAAATAATCCGAACTAATTTGGGGAAACGACGGAGGGTCAAAATGAGACATTCTGGAAAAAAAGTGACGCGTGTGTGCGCGGCAATCAGCATAGCTCTGACAGTCATGGCAGGAACTGCTTTGTCAGTCTATTCTTCTGATGACGTTATGAGCGATATTTCTTCTGAAGCTGTGTATGATAGTCCTGCTGAAGGAGATACTGCGGGTGCTGATTATGATTCCCTGTCGGGAAATAGTGAAGTCGAAGCAGCACAGAATAATCAGCATGCTGACAACTCAGCTGTTGGAGCAGGAATATCATCAGGTAATGGTAATTTACTGCTTCCTGCTGAAGAATTGAGTCAGTCGACGACTTCTTTGAATGTGGATCTCATCTATGTAGATGAAGAACAGAAGAAGAATATACCTGTGGTCGGTGCTGTGATCGATCTTTATAAAGCAGCCGATCTTATCGTGGACAACGGAGCTGTTCATTATATTCTTACGGAGGAGTTTTCCTCGTCGGGAATTGTGTTTGAAGGTATGACGGCTTCAGCTTCCCTGACAGCAGCAGAGAAACTCAATGCTATTGTCAATGCAAACGGCTTAAAACCATGTGCATCTGTTGCTTCAGATTCTCAGGGAACAGCCGCTTTCCCGGGTCTTGATCCGGGAATGTATCTTGGTAGACAGCGGGAAATGGTACAAATATCCGATACCAAAAAGCTGACAATAGAGCCTGTGTTGTGGATGACACCCATGTATGAGCTCAATGGAACGCAGGATATGTACACATGGAACTATTCACCGACAGTTCTGCCTAAAGAGGGAGAAATCGAGCGGATTCCGACACCGACCGCTACTTCAACACCGACTCCGACACCTACAAAGGCGCCCACTGTAACACCTGCTGTGACGAGACATCCTACGATTACGCCAAGTTCGACTACAAAGGTGACCAATACAACAACCAGCGGAACAACACTTGTAAAAACGGGAGATACATCTCCGATTGTACCGCTTTGTGTGATTGCGGTCGTTGCAATCGCTGTAATAATCATTGTGTTGCGAAAAAGAAAGAAATAAAAGACTGTCATCTTTTCCAAAGGTGATAAACACTAGTTCAGGGGTATGAATTGAATAACAGTTAGGTTCATACAATAATACATAACGGAGTTGAAATCATGAAGAGTTATCAACGTGTTTTGGCATTTGTTATTTTGCTCAGTGTATTGATGACAAGTATTTCAGACTGTGTTGATATTCGGGGAGGATCACCATTTGCAACAAATGTAATGGCAAGCGAGAGATTTGCCTGGGGCTCAGGCAGTCTTGATTCGGCAAATGATCAGGACGATTCCGAACAGCAGCAAAATTCCGATAGTGAGCCAAAGACAGAGGAAGATCAGAATTTAACCGATGAAGGCGATCAGGATAATGATCGGTTTGCCTGGAACAGCGGCGAGGATTCCGGAGAAGAATCGGAAGATGAAACCCCTTCCGCTGATGGGAACGGGAGAGAAAAATTCAATTGGAACGCAGGTGCTGAAGAAGACGGTTTGGCTGCGGATGAATCGCTATCAGATGAGGCGGAATCGCAGGTCGGAGCAGGGAATGATTCATCCGATACCGGCAAAAGAGGTATTGACGGAATCGGTCCGTCTTTGAAATCCCGGGATGTGGTAAGCGCGACAGGCGTGCCGGATGGAGTGGTCGGTCTGGTCCAAACTTTGGATACGAGCGCTATCATGGACATTAATCTTTTTGATTATCAGGCGTATGACGGCGGTCGATATGAACGTCACCAAGAATGGCAGAACGGCCGATTGGTCTGGGTTGATTATGTCTGGAATTCTGCCGGCATCGATCATGAGGAGAACTTTAATGCTGCTTTAGACCCGAACCACACTTCGACCATCAACGTCGACAGCGAGGGCAGGCGTCGCCAGTTCCGTTTTTTTCCATCCGGTACTATGGTCGGAAACGGAACTTATACAATTAATAACTATTCGGGAGGCCACGATACTTTAGAGTCTTCGGCTGTTCAGGGGATTGTTTATGACGAAACAGTTGACGGATATCCATCACTGAAAACCGGTTATACGGATAACACGGTGAGTTCCGGTGAGGTAAATACCGATATGAGCCTTGCCTATCTCTTCGATCCGACTATCAGTGACAGCGCAGTGCCCGGCAGGGTTTCATATACAGGTCTGAATCATCTGTTCTATATTGATGATGACGGTTACTACACCTTTGACAGCTCACAGAACTATGCATATCTGGATTATGTTCACGGAAGTAAGGATTTTGCACTTTATGATCTTGGAAAAGATAACAATAATAATGATCTTAAATATCCCGGCTTCTATCCTTTAACTGATTATAATAAGGATTGGAACGGATTAAGTACATCCCAGCAGCATACTACCAAATACAATCATCACTTCAGTCTGACGATGTCCGCAGAGTTCATGATCCCTGAAAACGGACTGATTAACGGAAAAGAAGAGACGTTCCGATTCAGCGGCGATGATGACGTATGGGTCTTCGTTGACGGCAAGCTTGTGTTGGATCTCGGAGGTATTCATCAGCCTATAGGAGCATCTATAAATTTCGCCACAGGAAAGGTAACTTATGAAAACGGAATCGGTTCAACTGCAGGCGGAACAAAGAAGAATTGTGATACTGTCCAGGTCGGTCAGTATGATAATCAGAAGGTGGGACCACGTTCAGAGATACAGGCAAATTTAAAGTCTATAATTGATAACAGCACGCCTGATACAGTTCACACGATACAGTTCTTCATGTGTGAGCGCGGCGGCTGTGACTCGAATTGTCTGCTTCAGTTCAACCTTGTTATGCTTGAGAACCTGCATGTCGGCAAGAAGGTAGCCGGTTTAAAACAGAATGAAGACTCCGACAGACTATTTGGCTTTATTATTTATCTTGAGAATGAAGACGGTGACTATGAACCGATAACGGCAGATACAGTCAACAACAATGACACGATGTTAAAGCTTAGAAAGGTCGTTGCGGCTGAGGATCAGGAAGATGAGGAAAAAACAAGAATAGTCTTTGACTCCGAAAACAATGCGGTGTTTTATCTGAAAGACGGAGAGGAAGCGCGTTTATCCGGAATTGAACGAGGCAGGCATTACTATGTGCAGGAGGTTAATATCGACACAACCAGGTATGACGTTTACCTTGACCATAATTCAGATGAATTGCCTGTTTCTGACGGCACTGCCCAGAGCCCTGAGTTTGCCGTAACTGACAAAGCTAAAATCACTTTTAAGAATGAGGTCAAACCGAACAAGGATCTTCATGTTCAGAAGATATGGAAGGACGAGAACGGGAACGAGGAAA
The DNA here is from genome assembly GCA_947302185.1 of uncultured Lachnospiraceae bacterium. Next base: position 2,589 of record CAMYVI010000030.1, on the reverse strand, counting down.
ATGACGAACATATCGGCACATCGGTGACAATGCATCTTCTGGCGGATGGTAACGAGATCGGTTCTGTCGTGTTGGACGGTATTCCGGATGAAGACGGAGAAGCTGTTGCATGGGAACATACATTTTCACATCTGCCGGTCGAAGCTGCCGACGGTCATGCCATAAAATATGCAATTCGTGAAGATGCTATAGACGGATATTATACTCTGTATGATACGGAAAATCAGATTTCGGAGGAAATAGAATACGAGTATACATACTGGGAGGAAGCTGACGGAATGGAAGATCCGTCTATGTTTCCGATGGGTGACTATATTGTTGTCGCCGAAAGTATGAATGCAGACAGAGCTTTGGTTACAGGCCGTGATCTTAACAGAGACGGAGTAGCAATGCTCAGCAGCATTCTTACAAGAGTTGACGGTGTTCTGGAAGATGAAGAAGGGATAATCCACAACGATTACATTATGATACCGTCTTCTGAAATCGCGAATTATAAGTGGAATGTCGGTGTTACCGGTGATGGTTACAGTCTCCGAAAAGGCAACCAATGGCTGGGCTATGAAACTGAATACTATACGTACAACAACCAGCAGATGGTTTCGAGATTGTCTTTTATGCTGAGGAATAGTGCTCCGAGTGTTCCTGTTTTGGGAAAAGACAAGTATGTTTTCGGTGACAGAATATCTGAAGGAAGGACGATAACAGACTATATTTACAATAACAGCGGTGCTGTGGAGGTAACTCAGAGCCAAACTCTGGCAACCAAGTTCACTCTTTACAAGCGTATTGCAATGCCGAAAACCATGACGACCACGGTTGAGACGATATCTAACCGCAAGATTATTTCAATTCCGGACGGAGACGGTCCTTTCGCAAAGTACCGTGTCCCGATCAGCAAGACGATCGATGCGATGAGGGACGGAGACGACAATCCGGACACGGTATATGAGGATGAGATGACAGATGAAGAGAAGAAAGATCTTTATCGTCTCTACCTCGATATCGGACCCGTTGAGAATACGAAGGCAAATGTCATTCTGGTCATGGATTATTCGAGGTCTATGTATCCGATAGTTAGTGAAGATACTCCGGGTGCCGTCAAAATAGGTAATAACTATTTTGAAAAGTCATATCTTATGATGGATAAGTATGGAAATTATCAGACGAGATATGACGCCATGCTCGATGCAATGACCGGAAAGAATTCTCTTGTGGATATGATCCTTCCGGATACGTCTACGGAAAACCGGATGTGCCTGATCGGATTCTCTTATAAGGATAAGGACGGCTGTCAGACTTCAAGGATTGTCAATTGGACAAGTAGTTCAGATGCCATTGAAGAGGCTCTGGAGACTACATATCCTACAACCGGTGAGACCAATTATGAGGCAGCGCTTAACGAAGCACGAGCGGCAATCGAGTCCGCCCCGGGTGATGCGCAGACGTATCTTGTATTCGTCAGCGATGGTATACCTACGGCTTATCTTGACGGAAGCGGCAATGATACCGGACGTATATTCACGCGGACAGGGAGTTCTGACAATGAAAACGGCTGCGGAACCGAAACTGTACAGAATCTGGTAGGCGATATGAATTCCGCTAATACCGGTTTTTCTCCGGATCATGTGAACGGAGTCATTTATCACACACAGAATGCGATAGGTGCTTTTAATACTTACGCTCAGAGCAAGGATGTGCAGATCGTATCGGTGGCATTGTCCAATAAGGACATGCATGAAAATATAAAAGCCACGAATCTGAACAAATGGGATGATGAACGGTATAGATTTGATACTTTCACCATAAATGATTTCAGGTACGATACGTGTCTCGAGACACTTGCTGCAAACGGTGCATTTTGTTCTGCTGACAGTGCGGTAAGCTTCGCTGAGCAGATTTCTGAAGCGATTCCGATTCTCCGTATTCAGGGTCCTGTGATCCGGGATCAATTGACCGATTACGTCCAGATCGAGGGTGAGAATAACGGAGATTTGAAACTCGTAATGAAGAGCCCGGATCCGACAGATTCGACGAAGATGATTGAGACTGTGCTCTGGAAAGACGGAGCTTCTACATCCGCCAATGTTCAGGCTGACGGTCAGACCCCTATTGTTGACAATATAACAGTCTCCAATACAGGTGAAGTTGTGGTAGCTTTTAATCCGGATTATGTTATGTCGGACAGGAACAAGTATACGGTTTCCATGAATGTGAAGGCGACACAGACAGCGTTTAATACTTACGTAGAAAACCTCGAAGCCTCGAAAGACGGTTATGATGATGTCAAGGGTGACAAAAATACAGATTTCAGCTATGTTAACGATGAGGATGAAGAAGTCAAAAATGATACAAGCTCCGAGCATAGCGGATTTCATTCCAATGTGAGTGCAGATGCGACTTATAAGGTCAACGGAGATCAATACCGGTTGAACTATAAGCATCCTGTTGTACAGGTTGATACATCAGTAGACGTTACTCTGATAAAAACAAGCAGTGTCAAGCTTCCGCAGCCGGATGAGAGCATGGCTTATGAGATTCTTCCGAATGTTGAGTTCACACTCTATGAGAGAACAATTGAGAAAGAAATCG
>CAMYVI010000029.1 GCA_947302185.1 uncultured Lachnospiraceae bacterium | reverse complement strand
TCGGCTGTATCCTGACGGTGCTTGCAGGTGCAGGTATTGTGATGATGAGGCGGAGACAAGCGGTGTGAGCGGCACAGAAGAGCTGTATAAAACGTAATTTTGACGCGAGAGCGTTATAAGAGAAATCGTTATGAGAGAAAAGCCGGTCCATCCGTGAACCGATACGGTTCACGGATGGACCGGCTTTATTTTTCATCACCCAATTCTCGTGACATAAGTTTATGATACGCGCGCAAGTTGACACTCGTCTTCATCATGAGATCGGCATCAAAACCATTCAGTTCACTTCTTATCACACATATCCCAGCAAGCTCGGCAGCCACAGCGAGAAGAACGGTATGTAGGTGACGAGCAGAAGCACCAGGAAAATCGCAAGGAAGAACGGTATCAGATAGCCGATAACCGATTCAATCTTGACACCGCCGACGCGGACGCCGACGAAAAGGGTCGTGCCGACAGGAGGTGTGATCGTTCCGATGCAGAGATTAAAGATCATGAAGATACCGAAGTGGACAGTATTGACGCCCAGCGAGTTGCAGATCGGAAGGAAGATCGGCGTAAAGATCAGGCAGGCCGGGGTCATATCCATGAATGTTCCTACGATCAGCAGCAGAAGGTTGATGATCAGAAGGATTACGAATTTGTTATTTGTCAGAGAAAGCAGAGCGTCTGAAACGGCCGCAGGAATATTTGTAAACGCCATTACCCATGACATGATACTGGAGCAGCCGATCAGGAAAATGATGATGCCCGTCATCTCCGCACTCTCAAGGAAGATCTTCGGAAGCTCACTCGGCTTGATGGAGCGGTAGAAGAACAGAGACAGAATCAGGCTGTAGACGACCGCAACGACGGAACCTTCGGTTGCGGTAAATACACCGGTAATGATACCGCCGATAACGATGACGATCAGAAGCAGGCATGGGAGAGCCTGAAGGACGACCTGAAGAGCTTCCTTGCCGGAGAACTTCTGCTTGATGACATAGCCTCTCTTCTTCGCCATAAGGAAAATGACGATCATACAGGCAAGACCCCACAGGAAGCCCGGGATGTAACCTGCCATAAAGAGGGCCGCTACGGACGTTCCGCCGGAAACGAGGGAGAATGTGATCATAACATTACTGGGCGGAATAAGGAGGCCCGTGGGAGCCGTGGCAATATTTGCCGCTGCGGAGAAACTCGGATCATATCCTTCCTCACGCTCAATCGGGCCGATGATGGAGCCCATGGCGGAGGCTGCAGCGGTACCGGAACCGGAGATGGATCCGAAAAGCATGTTTGCAACGGTATTTGTCTGGGCAAGGGATCCCGGAACGCCGCCGGTAAGAAGCTTGGCCAGGTTGATCAGACGGATCGCGATACCGCCTTTGTTCATAAGATTGCCGGCGAGAATGAAGAACGGAATCGCCAACAGGGAGAAAACGGAAATACCGCCGAAGATACGCTGCGCGCCCGTAAGGACGGCCGAGGTCGTATTCAGGATCGGCAGAATCGCAGCGATGGACGATATGCCGAGTGCGACGGCGATCGGCACGCCTGCTATGAGCATGATGGCGAGCGAGATCAGGATAATCAGACCGGATGATACTGCAATACTCATATTCTTACCCCCGTATTATTCTTTGGCTTCTCTCTGAGAGCCTTCTGTCTGACCGGTAACAAGGTCAATGATGTTCAGGATTCCATAGAAGATGATCAGGGCACCGGTGACCGGTACGACCGTATAGATCGTTCCCATGTGGACGCCCAGAGAGGCGGTCTTCTGGGTCATGGTCAGGGAGCGGATCGCAACGCCGCCCATCAGAAGAACTATAAAGGCAAATGCCACACACAGGATTTCAATGACAACCTCGAGGATCATACGGGGCTTTCCCTCGACCTTGTCAATCAGGAAAGACATGCGCATGTGATCGCGCTTACCGAAAACGTAAGCGGATATCAGGAGGGCCATCCATGTGAAAGAGTAAGTCAGAAGTTCTTCCGATATGGTACTCGGACGATTAAAGAAGTAACGGGTCACGATCTGATAGGTTCCGATCACGACCATAGCCGCAAAAATAATGCAGCAGACATTTGTCAGGATCAAATCCACGATGTGGCGAATTTTCTTGAGCGTCTTCATTTTTTATTTTCCCTCCCCATATTGCTTGTTGATCTCCTGTATATGGTCGTAAAGATCATGGATTGCGGGGTTCCTCTCGAGCATATCGTCGTGCAGAGGCAGGGCAGCCTCGCGGAACGGTTCGAGATCGACATCAATGAATTCAACACCCATGTCGTTTATTGCGATGTTCTTGGCTTCCTCGATCTGCTTATCCCACTCTTCCAGCTCCACTTCCGTGGAGAGGCGTGCCGCTTCCACGAAGACTGCCCGCTCCTCTTCCGAGAGGTTGTTCAGGAAGTTGACATTTCCGATGAGCATGTCGGGAATCATCTGGTGCATGTCATAGCTGTAGTACTTGGCGACTTCGCCGTGTTTATTGTTTGTCAGAGCCAGCTCATTGTTCTCAGCGCCGTCGATAACGCCCTGCTGGATGGCTGTGTATACTTCACCGAAGCTCATAGGCGATGCGGCCGCACCCATTGCCTTGACCAGGGCGATGGAGGCCGGGGACTGCTGGACGCGGATCTTCATACCTTTCATGTCCGCCGGAGAGTTGATGGGCTTTGTGGCGTAGAAACTGCGGGTACCCGCGTTGTACCAGGTGACGCAGCGGAAACCGGCCACATCCGTTGACTCGTAGACTTTCTCCATGTAGTCAGAGTCTTCCATGGTAGCATGGTAAGCTTCCTCTGAAGCGAACAGATAAGGCAGACTGAAGATTTCATAAACGTCTGCAAATGTCTCCAGGTTGGCTGTTGCCGCTACCGCGAAGTCGATCGCTCCCGTCTGAATCAGCTCGATGGCTTTTACGGTGCTGCCGAGGAGCTCGTTAGGGAAGATCTGGATGTCGTATTTGTCTCCGAGCTTGCCCTCGACATACTCCTCGAATTTCAGCATTCCGAGGTGCTGCGGATGAGTTTCCGACTGGCTGTGCGCAATTCTGACGATTCTTTTTCCGCCTGCGTCTCCTCCGCATCCTGTCAGTGCGAGAGCGCACAGCATGATGCACAGAATTGCAAGCATCCCCCTTTGATGAAACTTTTTGATCATGGATAATCTCCTTTCAGAAGTGAAAACTTATAAAAGAAAGCGCTTACATTCTGATAGTAAGCATTCTTTGTCCTATTGTCAATGACAATTTGCAACATACCCCCAGACGGGGACGGTTCTTAACTGTTAAGAACCGTCCCCGTCTGGGGTCGACCCTTTTGCGCAAAAAAGAAGCCCCCGCTCAGCAGCGGGAGCCCCGTATATTACAATCACATATTTACATTGAACAGATTCCGAAGCTGATTCACAATATCGTCGCTGTCCGCATTGATCAGCGTCGCCTCGTTGATCTCGGCAAGCTCCTTAAGCTCTTCCGTATCCGTCATGTTGTAGCCTATGCAGTACACCGGAATCTTGAGCCCGGCAACGACCGGCTTGATCCGGCTGAGATTATAGCCCATGTTCTGCTTACCGTCGCTCAGCACGAACAGCATGAGCGATGCGTCGGGAATCTCCTCCGCCTTCTGAATCAGCATCTGCATGCCGACAGTAACGGCATCGTATGTAGCTGTGCCGCCGTTGGCCTTCAGACCCTTGACCGCACCTGAGAAGTAAGCCCTCTGCTTGTTGTTGAACTTATCGATGTCAAGGTTAATAAACACGTCGTCCGCGTAACTGACAAGCCCCACGTAGTTGTCGGAGCCGATGTATGTAGCGGATGCGATCAGAGACTCCTTCAGAGAATTGAGCGGGAGCCCGCTCATGGAGCCGCTGACATCGGTTATAAACACAGCGATGATCGGTCTTCCGCCGTTCTTATTGGTCTTCCAGACATCCTGAGCCGCAAGATAGCCTGCTCCGTCGAGCCCGGAATCCTGTCCTGCGTAATCCTCATGTCTGTTAAAGCCTTTGTCGGAAGCCAGCTTCTGGTTCTCGTCGCTCAGGCAGTATTCCGTGAACAATTCGACCGCCTGCTTTTCCTCATCGGAAACATAGTCGAATGTATATACCGGATGATCGTGGCGAATACCCGCCGGCGTATAAACATAGCTCTTGAGCTCAGGGGTATTAATGTAAGCCTGTTCCTCCATGACCATCGCATCAATAATTCCCTTCTTTGCGGAATTTCTCAGAACGCCCGTCGTATATGCGGCTGTCGGCGCATTCTGCTGATAGGCGATCAGCTTATCTGTCGCTGTCTGGGAAAGAGGATTCTCCGGGTCAAATGCATACATCATCGCCGTCAGAATATTCAGTCCGGTACTCGATGTATACGGATTGGTATAGGCAAATATCAGATCCCCGGCAATCGCCGCTTCCAGCACTCCCGACACAGTTACTTCGCCATACTTCTTCGTATAAGTATCATATATCTCATCGGACATAAGGATACCTGCCGTATTTCCGACTATTCGGTCCGTAATCTTTTCTGTGTTGATGCCGGAGGCCTGCAGCATTTCACCCCATGCAAAATTAGACGGTACAAAAGCATCCGGTCTGTAGCCGCCGTCGACCATATAGGTAACGACTTCTCCGGACGCAATCTTTCTAATACTGACACTCACACTCTTGCCGTTCACGGACGCTCCCGACTTATTGAACTTTTCGGCTACAACATTGATCCAGTCGTCAGGCGCGTTGGATGAGAGCTCTGTGGCCGCCGCAATTTCGATATCAATTTCGCCGCTGCCGTTCACCGTCATCTCATAGGTGCTGATATCGGCGAGAGCAGCATCTTCCGCCAGTTCTTCGGCGTCAAGATCGAGCTGGGCGGGAACTTTCGTGGGTTTGGTCGCATTTGCGAGTGTATTGACTTCCTCCAGCGCGTCTTCATAGCTGAGCGCGTAGTCGTTTTTTACGGAAACAGCGTTGTTTCCGTAACCGCCCGAACTCTCCGTTTTCGAAGAGCCGCATCCGGCTGCAAGAACAATCGCCATACCTGCCGCTATCAGCGATGCTATACTTTTCTTCATTATGACCCCTCCTTATGTATTTAATCTCTGACACAAAATTCTCGTAACGTAAGTCTGTGATGAATGCGCAAAATGAAGCTTATCTCTGACATGGGATACAAACCCGCGTCAGAGATTAAAAGCCTCCGGCGGATCGCAGCCGCGCATTAAGGAAGGTGCTTCGCACCATGCGCGGCGCGGCAAGAACGCCGAGGCGTTCTTGATTCTCTGACACAAAATTCTCGTAACGTAAGTCTGTGATGAATGCGCAAAATGAAGCTTATCTCTGACATGGGATACAAACCCGCGTCAATGTTCTATAACGCCTCGGCGTTCCTGCCTCGAATAGCAGGCGCCCGATCCCTTAGTCAAATAAGACAAATGTATCCCGAATCGCCTCATTACAATACTTGATCTTCTCCACCGCATCCTCCGACTTGATATTCTCGTTCACAAAGTCTGCGAGAGTAAGCAGAAGACTCTGAACATAGCCGAAGCGTTTCTCATTGCGGGCAAGCATATCATTATACCGGCTCATAGTGACCTTCGGGTCGTCCGAAACGATCATATAATTCGTAAAGGACTTGATATCCCGGCAGAGTTCCATTTCCACATCTTTCAGAATATCTTCCGTGTATGAAAATGCATCCAGATCGTTGCTGTCCAGCAATTCCCGAAGCCTCGCCTGATAATTATCCATCTGGTCAAGCTGCGCGACACACCTGCCAAGCGGAAAATCCGGATATTTTCCCCGGAACTCTGATAAGCTTTCACGGATGTCCTCCGGAGAATACGACTTTTTCTTCTGCTTTCTGCTCGTTTCCACTTTCTCCTTCTGCTTCTTCTCCGCCCTCTTTGTACTGCCGGATGCGATCGTCAGGATAACACCGAGAAGTGTGATCGCAAAACCCGCAATGCACACTGCCTGCACTGTATTCATATATGAGCGGAATGTCGATATACCGTTATAGATTACGATATCCGACTTTTTTGCATTCAAAAGGGTCCTTGCCACTGCGCCTCCCGCCGCCAGAACGATTCCCAGCACGGTTATGATTTTTCCCCGGTTCTTCATAAATCGAATCCCTCCTTTGAGCTGCTCTGCTTTGCAGCATTTCTTACCTTCGCATATATTTCTGCAAGCTCTATTGACTTTGACTGCTTCAAGGCCAGAGACATTTCATTCACTGAGGTACTGAGCATCTCAGAATATTCTCCGTAACGAGAAATGGTCGCTTCGCAGGCTGCTCTCATCTGAGTGTAAACGGCGCGAGAGAGGATGAGGTCATTTGCCCTCCTGCCGGCCATATCGGAAAAAGCCGGATCACTGCAGGCTCTTAGCGTTTCTATAGACGCCTCGAGATCGGAGAGCAGGCTGTCTGTACGCTCCAGATATTGAGTGAGCATCTTTATTTCCATTCCGACACGCGCTCTGGTCACGTTGATCTTCGCAAGGTAGGCTCTGACCGCCGGTTTGTTATCCGGAAACATCCCGGAACCGGGCCGGTTCTCACTCTCATCAGCCGGCGGAATTTCCTCGGGGACCGTACCGTCATGTTCTTTGACGACCTTGCTGATGCTGTCGGCTATGACGGACAAAGCGCGCTGCTCCCGGACTCCGCATTTCATAATATCCGTAGCATTCATATATGTCTTCCTATCTGCTCCTTCGGAGCTTTATTCTTCATCGCGCAATACTCGTGACGTAATTCTATAATTCGCGCGCAGGGTAACACTCTTCTTCATCGTGAGTACAATCTCGCGCGGACCGAAGAGCATGGATTCGGTTTTGAATTACGTCATAGCTGACGCTGATCTTGAGTCCCGCTCCGGATCCCGCAGGCGGGATATTATCAGCCGATGCCTCTTTACAATACCACAAAACGTTTCTTTTTTAAATAGCCTTGCTTTTTATGGTATTATATGAGTTACTTGTATATGTAGTTCATAACTATATTATTCGATAACTCGGCCCTTTATCGGAACCGATTCCCGAAGCCGCTAATCGAATTGGCACCTATAAGATACATTTAACTATTTCATTTTAAGGAGGGGTCTAAATGCCCGAATTAATGGATTTTTCAAACTTTTATTCCCATGCAACAGATGTCTACTCAATGAAAGGTTTCAAACCGGCTATCGTCGATCAGAACTATCTGGATGAGTTGGGCGTACGCGTTAAACCGTCGGAAGAGACGCTGCAGCGGTTGACTGCAGGCTCGCGCATTTTCATAAAAAGGATGAAAGAGCACACCGTCATACCGGTCCAGCACCTGATTCCGGAAAACATCGATCCGGAAAATGTTGAGACCGAAATCCACAATTACACCGGACGCTGTCCGACACTCACCTTCGAGCTCAATCCGGTAAAAGGATGCAATGTCGGCTGCCAATACTGTCTCGTCACAGACGGAGTACACGAGCAGCAGCTGACAGCTTACGAAAACTACCACCTGTATGTTCGGAAACTCCTGAAGGAAATGAACGGAACGCCGGACGGTCCGTCCGGACCGGAGGATATCCGCGAGAGGAACCGGCTCCTCGGTGAGCTTGCCCGCGCTATCGAGGAGGAACCGGCCAGAAAGAAAGATATCGAACGGGAAATCACGAAAATCAGCAGGGGCAAGAACTGGAATCATTACTATTATTATTCTCCGAAGACCGAAGCTCTTCAGGAGCCGACGCTTAAGACAGGAATCGCACACAGGATCCTGAAAGAGTTCATTGCTCATTTTGAAGAATACCCGGATTCCAATGCCCGCCTCTTTATCGCCTCCAAGGCAGGCGTGAAACATCTCCTGTATGAGTATGAGGGCGAGACGATTCTCGATCTCTTCGTGAAGCTGAAGGATAAGATGCAGTTCAATACCTCTGTGTCTATCATGCCGACGGAATTCCGCAACATCCTGGAGCCGTTTGCCGCCCCGATCGATGAGAGACTGGGCGCCGTCCGCCTCTGTCAGGAAAACGGCGTCCTTGCCAACTCCGCATTGATCCAGTCGATCTTCACTCCGTATCTGACGGACGATCATATTCATGAGTTCTTTGACGCACTCCATGATGCAGGGATCATAAACTACAAGCCGGAATTCCTGACGGCCTGCATGGAAAATCTTGCCATGCTCGGGCAATGGCTCGGCTACTTCGATAAGTCCATGGAGAAAACTCTCTACGAAGACTATATCATGCCGGAAAATGCAGACCACAAAAAGCAGAGAGGACGTACCGCACCGGACCGTGCGCTCTCGATCGAAAACATTCAGAAAATGATAAATTACACAAAGTCTCTCGGAATGACGACAAGTATCTGTTACTGGGTGAGAAAGCAGTTAAAAATTGACGGAAAGATGATTCCGATCATCAATGAAAACGGTTTCCAGTGCCTCGGATACCAGTCGCATCTCTTTAAAGAAGAGACTTAAAAGGAGGACACTATGAAAAGCGGAAAGATCATATGGAGCACACTTGTACTCGTATCTTTTCTTTCCATGTTCGCCCTTGTCCTGAAATTTTTACCGTATGATCTCAACTCGGATTCGGCGTTTTTCCCGCTTCTTGCGCACTGGGAGTATGCGACCGGCAGGATTTTCCCTGAAGGCATGTGCTACAGCACACAAGTCATGGGACTTTCGCCGAATCTTTTTATGATTCCGTATCTGGCAATTTTCGGAGAGCACTTTCTTCTTGCGCGGGTACTCGGCATATTTACGATCTGGCTCATAATTATAGCCCTGCTGTTCATTCTTTTCGGACGTGAAAGATACACGTCTTTCTGTGTCGTGTGTATTCTCCTGCTGACTCCCTATCTCGGTTCTTCGGCGACCGAAGAGTATTTCTTTGAGGCAGGTTATGTCAATCAGATCAAATGGCTGGCACTCGCTCTCATTCTGTGCACCGGCCTGTGGGAGCTCCTCAGCGTCAATGAGAAGGCCGCAAAGAACACCGGCTTGATTCCGTCGAAAATACGAGGTATCAGGACAGCAGGTCTGTCACTCGCTCTGTTTGCAGCCATCGTCTACTCCAACTCCTGCGGCGTCAGGAATCTTCTCATCACCTATATCCCGATGACCGGCGCAGTCATCCTGTATGCAGTCATACTGCAAATGGATTCCCTGCTCTCACAAAAGACACCGCAAGTATCGGCCTTCGCACGTTTGGGAAAAAAGGTGCTGCCCTTTGCAGTCATCTTTTTAGCCGGCAGCATTTGCGCGCTTTTCATTTACCGCGGTATCAGTGCGCGCGTGTGGACATTTGAAGATCAGACGCCCGTCACTCTCGCACCGGCTCACATTTTCACGGAACGGGTGATGAAGCTTATCAATTCACTGATTTCAATATGCGGAAATCGGGATTCCGCCCCTATGTTCAGCGTCAGAGGAATATCCAAACTGGTCAATTACTTTTATGCTGCTTTTATTTATGTCTGTGTGCCCTGGTATTCGATTCGCAGCTTCGGAAGCTTAAAAGACGACAGGTCCCGGCTCATTATACTTACTGCACATATAAGCTCATTTCTTCTGGCGTTCATATGTGTGACCGCTAATCTCGACATTATTTCCAATGACGAATCGCGCTACTGTCTTCCGATATTTGTGAACAATATTTTTGTGCTCGGAGCGCTGCTGCGGGATGACGGTATAGTGCAGGCATGTGTTACAGATGAATGTCCTTCGGATACAGGACGAGCAGAATCGCAGCATGATGCTGATGCAGAGACGGCAGATACCACGATTGCTGCGGCCGAATATCCGGTTGAGGTCCGCAAACTGCTTACATGTCTGTTCATAAGATACCTGCCCGTAATTGTTATCATCTACGCACTCTTCTCTCACACAGTATTTTGGAAGGTGAATATGTCCGAGATAAAGAATCTCCCGGACCCTTACGGACTGACCGCTTTTCTCGAGGAGCGGGGACTCACTCACGGATATGCAAGCTACTGGAATGCACATAAGAACACCATCCTGTCCGACGGCAGAGTGACAGTGGCGGGTGTGGAAGTGAAAGAACATGCGATAGAGCCTCAGTACTGGCTTACGAACAGGCTGTATTACAGCGGGGATTATTACGACGGACCGACTTTCCTCGTGCTGACAGAAAGCGAGGTGCCCATGTTCGATGCGCACGGTAAAGCGGCGGAGACATACGGGCTTCCGAAAGAGCAGCTTCAGTATGAGGACCTGACGATATATCTGTACGACTACAACATAATGAAACATTCTTCCCTCAGAACTTAAATTCAAAGTACCGGCTGCAAGGCATCGTACTCTGTGCGGTACGGAAAAATGCGACGGCGCTTTTGATTGATGCAGGAAGTTCGATATTCGGGAAACGACACGAAAGAGGTACAACATGAGACGATTCAACACGGAAACGGAACGCCGCAGACCGGAAACAGACAGCAGCGTCCTGATGAATATCCGTCATACGGACGGAGAGACATACTCACAGCTCTTTGAACGTCTTCACTCTCCGCTTATCCCTTATTACGGGAGCTGGACTTACAACGAGCCGATGATAGTCACAAAGTCACGCGATGAAGAGCTCAGGGAGATGAACCGGGTCCTTTCAAAAGCCTGTGACTACTATGCAAAACATTTTCAGGATTATCTGGATATTATTCCCTATAAAGAGAAGGTAACGGATATCCTCTCCTATGTTAAGGACAGGCCCTTCGAAGCCGGAACCGCACGGCCGGATTATATTATTGACGAGAGCGGAAATCTGCTGATCTGTGAGATTACAGCCCGCTTTTTTGCCAATGGATATTTCCTGTCGTTTTTCAATGAGACAGTGGGAAAATACAAGGCAGAAAAAGCAGGTGTAACAGACCGTATTTCCTATTTTGAGCAAATGCTGTCCCGCTTCGCCGATAAACTCTCCGGCCGTAAAAAACTATATGTTCTGACAAGCTCTGATATATCGGATTCCATCGGACTCTACGTGCCTTTTTATCATGCACTCGGGGCAGAGACAGAAATAATTCAGGCCGAAGACGTCGAAAGTCGTCTTCCGGAACTCAAGGAAAATATGGTCGTCAGTGCTCTCAATCAGTTCGATCTCCTGAAATTTTCTTCAGATACGCTGCATTATCTGGCGGATATAGGAATGATCAACGATTTCAGAACAATCTTTCTGCTCCATGATAAAAGATTTTTCAGGCTGTTCTGCGAACCGCGCTTCACAGATGCGGCACTGACGCCGGCTGAGACGGACTTTTTAAGACAGCATACAATAAGAACATATCTTCCTGAAACGGATCGTCAAATTTTCTCATACGCCAGAACACATAAGGATGAATTCATACTGAAGCACCATTGTCTCGGCAAGAGCATCAGCGTGTACGCCGGATGCCTGGTCAGCGCTGAAGAATGGGAAGAACTCTATGAGAACGGAAATGTCGACAAAATGATCCTGCAGCCCTTTATCCGCCAGAAGCTTTTTGAGACGATGTGGAAGTCACGGGATGATAGAGCGCCGAAAAAAGTGCAGGATTATGTATCAGGGACTATTCTGAACCTGGATGGGATTTACTTCGGAACAGGTCTCTTCCGCACGTCATCAAGACCGGTCATTAACCAGTCCGATGCGCATAAAATATCCCCGATCGTTACGGATCAGGGATACAGGTTCCGAAGCAGGTTTTTACTATAGAGACAGGGACCGGATCGGGAACAGATTCTTATTATGGCAGCAGCTTCCGGAAACTGGGCGTATACTATATGATACCCCTTCCGCAGGATATCGATCATCGGAAAAATCCGATCAGCCGGGTGCTGCCCGTCATCGTCCATAAAAACCGCATAATTCAAACTTTTGCCTGAGGAGGATGGCTCTGCATTTGCAAAAGCCTCTCTGATCTCCCTGACAGTCTCAGCAAGATAGTCAGCTGACCGATAACATGGGATGATGATTGAAATATTTGTTTTCGTATGTGTTTCCTCCGTTACACCTCTCATAGGAAGTCAGTTAAGCAGTTTCCGCTAAAAGGACGATTTACCGCCCGCAATTCGATTATAGTGCTCGCGCAGCGGTTCAGATGATCTCAATTTTTCAGAAAGCCAGCGAAAAGATGAAAAAGATAGCAATTATCGGTGCCTCGGCACTTCAAAATCCACTGATTCTCAAAGCAAAAAGCATGAGGCTTGAGACACACGTCTTTGCGTGGGCCTCAGGAGATATCGGAGAAAAAACTGCAGACTATTTTTATCCCGTCAGCATCGTGGAAAAAGAGCATATATTATCTGTCTGCAGAGAGATCGGCATCGACGGAATTTGCTCCATCGCATCAGATCTCGCTATGTTGACCGTCAATTATGTCGCAGACGCCATGGGTCTGGTCGGAAATTCGCCGGAATGCACACTGCTTTCTACGAACAAGGCGTCTATGCGGGAGGCATTTGCAAAATGCGGTGATCCCTCACCGGAGTACTTCGTCACAAGGCAGGGAGACGATCCGAATGGGTCTGCCTTCCGGGAGCAAATAAAGAAGCTGAATTATCCTATCATTGTAAAACCGGTGGACAGATCCGGGAGCCGCGGCGTCACTTTGGTGACTGACGAAGCGGATCTTTTACCTGCCATTGAAAATGCTCGGATTCAAGGTTTCTCGGGCGATGTCATCATCGAATCATTTGTGCACGGCAAGGAGTACAGCGTTGAGTGCCTGTCATGCCGTGGCGTTCATACGCTCCTTCAGTTCACGGAGAAGTTCACGACAGGCACGCCGCACTTCATAGAGACCGGTCACAAAGAGCCTGCCCCGCTTCCTCCGGAAATCCGACAAAAGGCGGAGGCGATCGTGCTGCATGCGCTTTGCAGCCTAAAGGTAACAAACGGCGCATCTCACACAGAAATCCGCATCGATGAGGACGGCACAATCATGCTGATTGAAGTCGGCGCGAGAATGGGCGGCGATTTTATCGGCAGCCACCTGCTGCCCATCACATGCGGATTCGACTACGTGAAAGCCGTCATAGACATTTCGCTCGGTGAAATTGTCCGCCCGCATGTTTCCTGCACAGGAAAACAGGCTTCGGTCAGGTACATTCTCACGAAAGAGGATCTCAGCGAGTATGAGCGGCTGATGCGCGAAGACCCTGACAGTATCGTCCATTCTGAGATACACAGCGAAGTGAGCAGTACGGTGACAGACAGTTCGAACCGCCATGGTTTTTGGATCAGAAGTGTTCCGGGTTGAAGGTCGATCAGAAGATCTCAATGTCTCACATATGCTTTTATATATTTGATTTCACACCCCGATACCGCCGGCCTTATGATATACTTCCCGGCGGCTGCCGGAATAATAAACGTCTCGGCATAATGAACCGTATACGGCTCAAATAAGCCCTCCGCACTCTCGATCACCGCAGCCTCGCCGTCGACCAGATTGTACATATGGAAGCCGTCCGAGGCATCGTGAGAGGTTTTGTCATTTGCAGTGAAGCGCCTGGTCTCTATGAACTCAAATTCATGAAGGCCGGTCTTCTCCTCCAGAATATTTTCCGTCTGATTGACGACTGATATCTGATTTACGAGATTGTTCTTCACCCATTCGGTCGTCCTGCTCCACTGAATATTCTTCAGACCGTCCTCAATGTGGATCGGGCGCGGTCGTCCATCCAGCCCCACACGGTCCCAATCCCACAGCTTAAACGTAAAATTATACGGAGTGGAGCTTATCTCCAACACCATAGTATCTGCGGCGGAACAGTGCACCGTGCCTGCCGGAATCAGAAAATGATCATGTTTCCGGCATGGGAAATAATTGACATATTTTTCCGCCGGGAACGAAATGTCCCCGCGCGAAGCACTATACAAATCGTCTGCCATCCGCTTCGAATCGATACCTTCTTTTAATCCGAGAAATACACCCGCAGATTCTTTTGCGTCAAGAATATAATAGCTCTCATCCTGCGTATATGTCATGCCGAAATGTGAGCGGATGTATTCCGTCAGCGGATGCACCTGAAGAGAAAGATTCTGTCCTCCTATCGTGTCGAGGAAATCAAATCGAATCGGAAATTCCGCACCGAACCGGCAATAGTTCTTCATTCCGAGAAGTTCGACCGGTCTGTACAGGACAAGGTCGATAGCCGGTATCTCTATTCTTACATCGTCAAAGCGGAGATAAAGGCTGTTTTCCTCCGGAACCCCATCGAAACTCCAGGCATAATTCGGCTCATCATCCGGAAGGCCGCAGACTTCTTTCATCCACTGACCGCCCCAGACGCCGGGGTCAAAATACGGCACCAGGCGGAACGGCTGCATGGCAATCTGTCTGAGACCTTCGCGAAGGGCATCACCGGAGACCATTTTCGGATATCCTGCCTGATTGGAATCAAGGAACCAGTCTATCTGTTCAAATATTTCCGTTTTTCTCTTATCGGCAATGCGCCACTCCACAAAATAGCCTCGTTTGATTTTGCGGAGAGGGTCCTCGGCGTTATTTGTCTGCTTAAAATTCGGCATGCCTTTGCGGTAGCGCAGCTGAATCTCCCATCTCGCCAGGTCGCAGTAAACCAGTGTATCTGCGGGATGGACCAGACCTGCTCCGACCCCGTAGATGCACACCCTGCCGTGATCCGGAACTCTGTTCTGCACGGTCCTCAGTGCAGCAGGATCAATGAAGTCCTCCATTCTGCCGTAAAACATGACGCCTCTGACTCTGTCATCCGTGAGGTGAGGAGCCATCATTTCCGTCAACCGTTCACCGCTCGGAAAGATATCCTCGCTGTCAATCAGTACATCCGGTTCATAACTCTCGCAAATGAGTCTTCGAATCTCATCATCACATCCCGGATAACATTCGACGACCAGAACATGATCATCCTGCTTTTTGAGATTGTTAAAGAAGTCTCTTATTGTCTTCTCGGAGTAGACCTTGCCGGGGAAGTTCCTGATACGAGTTTCAGGGTATTTGTCATAATTACCGATCATCATATTCACCTATTTTTTTTCACAAACATAGACTTATAAAGGATGCTTTATTATACCATACCCTGAAATGCATTGAAAGTATATACAAGAACAAACATTCGGTTCTTCCATACGGCACGTCGCACTAAACAGGTGCCTGCGCATTTTCCGAATGCCTAATGCCCAACCGGCTTTCCGGCATGAATAGCATTCAACCGAATTTCGGGAAAAACGGTAATCCTATGCCTGATACATCGATGAATTTTCTGTGTTGCACTGCTGAATGCGGAAGGCCCCTAAAATAACCTGTTGTACGTAATAAGCCGTTGCTTTAGAATGGAACAATATCGAGAAGTAACCGACTATGCAGCACCCTCTTCAAATCAGAACAGGGCTATGCTCTGAGTTTGAGCTATATCCAAAAGGACCGTTATGTATCCGATTCATCCGAAACCGACAAATGAATATTCCTACGACCGGCTCGACATGCTCTGGAAGCGCTATCCGCAGTATCATGAAATGACTGTCTTCTGTGAGCTTGAGGAGCTTCTGAACGAGCACGAATCTTATCGGAAAGATTTCGAGGAACTCAGGGAAGAATACGAATCGAACCGCTACGACCGGTTTCTCGTACGCCTGTCCTGGTCTGATCTACCCTACCGGTACGCTACGCGGGAGCTGATTGAGAAAACCCATTATCGGAACCGCTCTGATAACCCGATAATCAAAATGCAGCCGATAAATCGGCCATTTACCGAAAATTGCTGTGCAGCTTCCGATAAGAAATATTGCGAGAAGAATACCGCTTGCGAAGAAAGTTTTATCCATGCGGCAGCTTCTGCCTGTGAAGAAAGTT
>CAMYVI010000028.1 GCA_947302185.1 uncultured Lachnospiraceae bacterium | reverse complement strand
GCCTAAGCATGCGTAACAATGCTCCAGTGGAGCATTGTGTAGCTGAGGCTTTTAAAAACCTGCATCACAAAATCCCGTGTCAGAAATCAACTCTCCCTCTTCAGACGCGCAAGGAAGAAGCCGTCTGTTTTATGAATCCCCGGGATGAGCTGAAGATAGCCCTCCTGTGTCGTAAGCCTCCACAGTTCACGCGGCAGGTATGGATTCAGGCTATCCGTTCTGAAAGGATAATTATCTGTGAACCACCGTACATTTTCCAGATTCTCCTGGCGGCTGATCGTGCAGGTGCTGTAAATCAGTACCCCGCCCGGCTTTACATAGGAAGCCGCATTATGAAGAATCCTTCTCTGCAATTCCACCAGCTCCTGGATTTTTGACGGCGTCACCCTGTATTTGATATCCGGTTTCCGACCGATCACCCCGAGACCGGAGCAGGGTACATCACAGATCACGATGTCAGCCTTTTCTTCCGATACCGCATCAAAAGTAAGCGCATCCATTACGATAGGATGAACATTAATGAGATCAGCTCGAGCTGCATTTTCCGATATCAACTTGACTTTTTCTTCGGAAATATCACGTGCTTCGACCATTCCGAAACCCGACATCTTGTCTGCGATATGAAGACTCTTTCCTCCGGGAGCGGCACACATATCGATGACTGTATACCCCTGCTTAGGGTCTGCAGCCTCGGCGACCAGCATGGAACTGACATCCTGCGGATAGATCCATCCCTTCATGAACGCATTCAATGCGGGCAGATAGTTATAATTGGAAATATTATACGCGCAGGAGAGATAAGGTGCTCTTTTGACGGTAACTCCCTGTGCCCTCAAACTCGAAAGAATCGTGTTCTTAGAGATTCTTGTTGTCTTGAAGCGCACTGTAGTCGGTCTCTCTTCCATGAAGCTCTCAAGCATTCTGACCGTTACAAATTCACCGAATTCATCAATCCAGGTCTCAACGAGCCACTCCGGCATGGAATAGCGAATCGACAGGTATCGAACAGGCTCTATCTCCCGATCCGGCAGTTCCATCGTATCCGACCCTCTCGCTATGCTCCTGAGCACTCCGTTCACAAATCCTTTCAGGTTATAAAAGCCTCTGGCCTGTGCCAATTTTACCGCTTCATTTACAGCAGAAGCATCCGGCACACTGTCCATATACCTGATCTGGTAAGTCGCGCTCCTCAGAATGTTTTGGATGACCGGCTTCATTCTGGACACCTGAACAGTCGAATACTTATCTATTGTATAATCCAATTCAATAAGCCGTTCGACTGTACCTTCACAGACTTTTGTTATAAATGCGCGATCGCGCTTTGAAAAGTACTGCACCTTATCCAGAGCACTGTGGATAGCTGTATGGCTGTAAACCCCATCTCTGAATATCGCGAGCAGTATGTCAAGAATGATCTCTCTGAGATTGTTATTTGCCACTTTTTAATCCTCTTGATCCGAAAGCAACGGGGAATCCATTTCTTCTGTTCCTTATGACCCTGTGCTTTTCATGAAAAACTACAGTTCTTTATCTTATAACCGCGCAGGAAATCTTCGGCTTTCATGCGCCGTTTTCCTTCAATCTGAACATCGCACGGTACAATCTGACCGCAGCCTGTCTGTACGATCATAATACCGTCTCTGACAGTAAAATGTCCCGGTACAAGATCTGTTTCCTCATGCAGAACATCCGCACTCCAGATCTTGAATGTCTTGCCGTCAAGATGCGTATAGGCACTCGGCCACGGTGAAAATGCACGCACCCGCCTCTCAATTTCCTCAGCGCCGCAACTCCAGTCAATGATTCCTGCATCTTTCCGGATCATCCTGCAGTATGGCGTCGGACTCTCTTCCGGCTGAGGCGTTCTGACAGCTGTTCCGTTCTCGATTAACGGAAGCGTTTCCACGAGCAGCTCGGCTCCGAGCACTGCGAGTTTATCGAAAAGCGTACCGCCCGTATCGCATTTTTCGATCGGAATCTCTCTCACGCTTATGATATCGCCTGTATCCAGCCCCTCATCCATCTGCATGATCGTAACACCGGTGATATCACATCCGTCAAGTATGCACTGCTGAATCGGTGCTGCTCCCCGGTATGCCGGAAGCAGAGATGCATGGACATTAATACAGCCGTACTTAGGCAGTTCCAGTATCTCTTTCGGAAGAATCTGCCCGAATGCAGCGACTATGATCAGATCAGCACGCATGTCTGCGATTTCTTTTACTGCTTCCGGATTTCTCGCCTTTACAGGCTGAAAGACCCGAAGTCCTGCGCGTACTGCTGTCTCCTTAACAGGGCAGGGCACCAGTTCTTTCTTGCGGCCTTTCGGTTTATCAGGCTGTGTCACGACGCCGACTACATCATATCCGGCTTTCAGGACTGCTTCAAGAATCCCTGCGGCAAAATCCGGAGTTCCCATAAATACTATCTTCATTCCTGTTCTGCCTCTTTCGTTTCTTCGTTCTCGCCCTCATCTTCTTCCGTCATTGCCACATCATGGATTTCGCCCTCGACCTTTTCCATATACATATGACCGTCAAGATGATCTATCTCATGGCAGAAGTCTCTGGCCAGAAGACCTTCGGCCTCCCAACGGACCGGATTCATCTCACGGTCAAGTCCTTCCACGACCACCCGCATAGGGCGGGTTACGGTGCCGAACTTTCCGGGATAAGAAAGACAGCCTTCGTCACCGGTCTGTGAACCCTCTGTCTCAACTATTTTCGGATTGATCAGTACACGAGGATCATCACCTACATCCACTACAATGATCCTCCTGAGAACGCCTACCTGCGGCGCTGCAAGTCCTACACCGTTATACTCATACATTGTGTCGAACATATCGTCTATCAGCTGATCGATGCGGGGCGTCATCTCCTTAACTTCTCTGCATACTTTTGTGAGTACTTTGTCGCCTACTTCTCTGACTGTACGGATTGCCATTCTCTGCTCCTTCCGAATTGTTGTCTGTTGTTAATTCTTCATTGTCCAGTTGTATTTAGAGATTAAAGTCAAACTCTATTCTGATACCCGCAAAACCGCTGTTTATCCGGATATACTCTTCGAGCATGTCCTTTGCCTTTACCAGATTTTCAGGCGACGGGTACCTGAGATAAATCACCTGTCTGTATTTGTCTCTTATTTTCCCGATACTCTGCGGAGCAGGACCGATTGCCGACAATATATTGCGCCTGTCGATCCTGTCTATATATTTTCTCAGAAAATGCATTCCCTTTTCAAGATGCATCTCATCCTCCGAGCTGCCCATAACTGCAAGCATGTACCCGGTCGGCGGATACTTCATAAGCTTTCGAAAAGCAATTTCTTCTCTGTAAAAACTGCTGTATTTCTGCGAGGCGCCGCAACGGACCGCATAATGATCCGGCTGATAAGTCTGGATGACGGCACATCCCCTTTTCGTTCCGCGTCCGGCACGGCCCACAGCCTGTGTGATCAGCTGATATGTCCTCTCCCCTGCCCTGTAATCCGAAGCATTAAGAGAGAGGTCTGCCATGAGAATGCCGACACATGTTACATTCGGAAAATCATGCCCTTTAACGATCATCTGAGTCCCGATCAGAATGTCCGCCTCTCCTTTATCGAACATAGCCAGTATCTTCGTATGTCCTTCTTTCCCCCTTGTAGTGTCGGAATCCATACGAAGTATCCGGGCTCCGGGAAAAATCTTTGCAATATCTTTCTCCACCTTCTCGGTACCGATTGAAATTCCGCCGATATATGCGGAACGGCAGGAAGGACACTCCGTGACATCAGGTCTCTCATAGCCGCAATAATGACATACTACATGACCGCATGAGCGGCATGTGACATTTCCCGAGTATCCTCT
Organism: uncultured Lachnospiraceae bacterium; assembly: GCA_947302185.1. The sequence continues at coordinate 11,980 of CAMYVI010000028.1, read as the reverse complement.
CCGGTTCAGGAACAGCATGACCTGCTCCCCGTTGTCAAGAGCTTTACCCATCCTCTGAACAAGTTCTTCCGAAAAAATCGACCGGTTCCCCCCGGCAGTCTCCTTTCGCATATCAACTATGACAGTCTCAGGCAGGACAGCGTTACCGAATCTGTAACTCAGCGAAACGCCTGCATACTCACCCGTCCATACCCGATAGGAGGCATTGAGCGATGGTGTCGCAGATCCCATCACAACATGTGCATCCTCGATTCTCGCGCGTTCTATAGCAGTCTCCCTCGCATGATAGCGAGGAACCATTTCAGACTTGTAGGAATCCTCATGCTCTTCATCAATCACAATAAGGCCGAGATTTGCAAATGGCGTGAACAGAGCTGACCTCGGTCCGACCATGATGCTGATATCCCCGCTCTTCGCTGCTCTCATCTGGTCATACCGTTCCCCTTCCGAAAGCCTTGAATGCAGGAAAGAGACTTTGTTCCCGAATCTGCGGACAAATCGCTCAACGGTCTGCCTTGTCAGAGCGATCTCCGGGATCAGCATAATGGCCTGTTTTCCTTCTGCCAGAATATCCGAAATCAGTTCCATATAGACCAGAGTCTTGCCGCTTCCGGTCACGCCTGATATAAGGACCGGCCTGTTCTTTGTTGCCCATTCTGTTCGAATATGTCTGACCGCGATAGTCTGCTCCTGTGTGAGTTTTTCAGGCGGCAGCGTCTCACCGCTTCCGACCACACTCCGGAATCTCTCTGACGTCACGATACACACCACTCCGTCTTTTTCAAGTCCCCGGATAATCTGCATTCCGGTATGACAGGTCTCGATCAGCTCCGAAGCAGGTCTGCCATCCTTTTCAATAAGAGCGTCTATGACCCTTTTTCTGGATTCCTGTCTCTTATTCAGCTTTTCCCTGTAGGCGCGGGCGTCCTCCCGATCGGAAAGATAAACTATTCGCTCCGTAGCCCCGCCCACTCTCCGCTTTACAGGCAATACTGTGCGCAGAGCCTGCGCCATAATCCCCCCGTAATTTCTGCTCATCCAGGCGGCAAGCGCTATCAGGCGGGCTTCAGCGGTCTCCTCCCCCGTCATGACAGATGAGATTGCTTTCATTTTGTCCGGATCGTAATCGCAGGTATCATGAAATCCGATCACGTAACCTCTGACCATGCGATTCCCGAAAGGCACCATGACAAAAGAGCCGACGACAACATTTTTCCGCATCTCTTCCGGAACTATGTATGAAAAGGGTCTGTCCAGCGCTTCGGCTGTTATGTCAACAATTACATCAGCATAAAGCATCTGCATCGAGTATTTCCTTTATGATCACGCGCTCATCCATCGGATAGCGCTTTCCGTTTATTTCCTGATAGTCTTCGTGGCCCTTGCCGGCCAGAACAATGATATCACCCGGTTTGCCGTGATGGATTGCGTAAGCTATTGCCTCTCTGCGGTCGATGATCTCAATGTACTTTCCATCCGTCCTTGAGATACCGGTCTTTATATCATTGATAATTGCCTGCGGCTCTTCCGTTCTGGGATTATCCGATGTTATGATCGTAAAATCAGCCATTTTCCCGGATGTTTCACCCATCTCGAATCGTCTCGCGGGATCTCTGTCGCCGCCGCATCCGAACAGACAAACTATACGGCCGGGGTTATAGTCATGAAGCGTTGACAGAAGACTCTCCAACGCCATCGCATTGTGGGCATAGTCAATCATCAGTGTAAAATCATCCGACACTTTCACCATTTCGATCCTGCCCTTGACTTTTGCGACTTTCAGGGCCTTCTGGATATCCGATACATCAATCCGGAAATGCCTGCAGATCGAGATGGCAGTAAGCGCATTATAGACGGAAAATCTGCCCGGAATATCAAGTTCTACCGGGAAAGACATGGCTCCGACAACGTCAAATGTCACGCCGAGATATCCCGGCTCCGATACGTGGCGGATATTCACGGCGCGGATATCCGCTTTATCATTATCGATTCCATAGGTCTCAACGCTGCAGGTATGACCTTCGAGAATATCTTCGGCGTATTTATCATCCGCATTTACTATTCCAAGCCTGCACTGACGGAAAAGGAGGCTCTTGCATCGCAAATAATCTTCGAAATCTTCATGCTCGTTCGGCCCGATATGATCGGGAGAGAGATTCGTGAATACGCCTATCTCGAACTCGATTCCGGCACATCTGCCGAGCTTCATGGCCTGAGATGATACTTCCATGACGCAGCAGGTACATCCGGCTTCGATCATCTCGCTCAGATACTGCTGAACAACATATGATTCCGGCGTTGTATTCACTGCATGAATATGTCTTTCGCCGATAATGGCCTCAATCGTACCGATGAGTCCCGTCTTCTGTCCGGCGTGATCCAGAATAGATTTGACCATATATGTTGTCGTGGTCTTCCCCTTGGTCCCGGTAATGCCGATCACAGGAATCTTCTCTGCGGGATAATCGAACCATGCTGCGGCTGCACAGGCGAGCGCTATTCTTGTATCATCGACTGCAATGACCGTAAGACCATCCGGATATTCATCTCTTATGCGGTCGCTGCGGACAAATACAGCAGCCGCTCCCATTTGCACCACCTCGTCTATCTTCTCATGAGCGTCAAATTTTGCTCCGACAATGCATACAAATGCAGAGCCTTCCGTGACCTGTCTGGAATCATAGACAACACCGGTAATCTCCCTTGATATCTCACCCTGCACCAATCTGTATTCCATTCTCTCAAGCAATTTATCAAGTTTCATATCTTTTAACCTCTCCTCCCGGCGGATCAACAGTGAATTCCTTTAATAATGCAAACTTGCACTTTATTCTATATCATCTTATTCGTTACGTCAATTAAGACTGAAGAGCATATACCGGTGTGATACCTTGGTACTTTATTTTTCCTTTAGAAATTTTATTCTATTTTTCGACCTCATTCATATTCTGAACATATTTGCAGGTTATTATATTTACAGATAGTTGATCAACCACTCACTATCTCCCCCCTCATTAAAGAAAAGGAAAAAGGAGCTGGCTTCAGCTCCTTTTTTCTTGCTGTTTTTGAACTTACAGAGAATCCACAATAGTAGTTCCGGCTTTTCCCATACAGGCTGCTTTTGCGCGTGGTATGGAAGTAATGATGGCCTTTCTGTTGATGCCCATTTCTACAAAGTTAATGGCAGCCTGAAACTTCGGAAGCATTTTTCCGGCTTCAAATTGATTCTCCTCACAATAGCTCCTTGCCTGCCTTACACTAATTGTTCCGAGAATTCTCTCATTATCTTTCCTGTAATCCAGGGCGACAGCATCCACTGATGTCAAAATCAGTAAAATATCCGCCTCAAGCTCGATTGCAAGCAACCCGCAGGCGAGATCTTTCTCTATAACAGCGGATGCACCCCGTAGATCGACACCCTGTTCCATAACGGGGATTCCGCCTCCGCCGCAGCATATTACGATCTGATCGGCTGCAATGAGTGCTTTAACTGATTCCAGTTCTATAACTTCTCTCGGAACCGGAGATGCTACAATTCTCTTGTAGCCCTCCTCCGTCTTCGTCACATAATTTCCTCTGCGTTCCTCTTCTTCGGCTTCTTTGCGGCTGAGTACTCTTCCGATAACCTTGGAAGGCTCATAAAAAGCTTCATCGTACGGATCGACAAGCATCTGTGTAAGGACAGTGCATACCGGCTTATGGATGCCGCGTGTTATAAGTTCAGCACGGATGGAATTCTGCAGATCGTATCCTATATATCCCTGGCTCATGGCCGAACATACTGACATCGGACACTTTGTGTAGTCTTCATGATTCTTTGCAAATTCACTCATCGCCATATGAATCATTCCGACCTGGGGCGAGTTTCCGTGTGATACCACAACATTGTAGCCCAGTTCAACCAAATCCGCGATTGCCTTCGCTGCTTCTCTCGTCGCAGTCTTCTGCTCGGGAAGAGTTCTCCCGAGAGCCTTATGACCAAGCGCGACAACTATTGTTTTTTTCTTGTCCATGGTCCACGCCTCCTATTGTACTTCAGGTTACGTTACCCCGATCCGTGCTTATTGCACGGAGGCACCGAAATCATAAGAGCAGTCTCCGTAACATACAGGAGGCTCTCACGCAAACAATGTCGTGACCGCAAAATAAATCAGAACTATAACGCCCAGGATGATCCTGTAACAGCCGAATACCGTAAAGTCATGATTGCGGATATACTTAAGAAGGAATTTGATTGCAAATATCGAAACAAAAAAGGCAACCAGCATACCGAGGATCAGCAGGAACAGTTCAAATCCGGAAAAGACAAATCCGAATTTCACCAGCTTCAGAAGACTAGCGCCAAGCATGACCGGTATTGCAAGAAAGAAAGTATACTCGGAAGCCGTCTTCCGGGACATGCCGAGGATAATTCCACCGAGAATTGTAGCACCGGATCTCGATGTGCCCGGAATCAGTGCCAGCACCTGGAACATGCCGATCAAAAGCGCTGTCAGATAGTCAATCTGATCGATACCTCTGATAATAGGCTTCACTTTCTTATTCCTTTTCTCAATCAGAATGAACAGAACACCGTATATTATCAGCATGAGTGCAACTGTAGGATAATTATACAGATGCTCATCAAGCCAGTCATCTAAAGGCAGTCCGATGACGATGGCCGGGACGCATGAAATCAGGATCTTCACCCACATAATGAACTTTTTGCGGTCCATGATGCGGAAAATTCCTTTCTCCCTCGGGTTCGTCTTTGTAAACGGCCAGAGTCTCGGGAAGTAAAGAAATACTACCGCCAGAATAGCCCCGAGCTGAATGACTACAAGGAACATATTCCAGTATTCCTCCGAGACATTAAGTCTCAGGAACTGTTCGACCAGGATCATGTGGCCGGTCGAACTGATAGGAAGCCACTCGGTTATACCTTCTACAATACCGAGAATTATTACTTTAATTACATCTAACATAGCTCTATCATACCATTTCCGGGTATTACGGGTACTATAGTTTCAAGTTCTCTTTCAGGTTATTTTTAGAAATCGTCTCAGATATACGTCACGAGAACTCAGTATCAGAGATAAATATACACTAACGGTAGTGCATTTTCAAGCATGTGCCTTTGCGATTGTAAATATGCTATGATTAAGACGCCAAAAGCAGTTTACGGATTGTTACGTGCTTACACACTCCCACAATCCTGTAATCATGATATAATAAAAGAAATCATGAACGGCTCTCCTGCCATGTAGGATATATCGTGCACTGCACGGCTCATAAGATCAAGCACGCTGTAACACAGGATTCTTATACTATGAAAGCAATAAATCTTTACTTACTGACAAGACAGGTCGCTCCTGAAATTCTGAGCGATTATGAATACGCTTTGTCCGGACGCGAAAAATCTATCAAATGCAGAACCGAAGAGATCGAGATGATCAAAGGCATCGTCGATCAATTCTTCTTCTGCGGTGCGCCTTCTCACGCCTATGACGGCTGGTTCTACTCTTTTACAATCCCGCAGATCGGAAAGGAATTCGACCTGCTCAGAATCAGCGGTGACGCCATCATCAACATTGAGCTGAAAAGCCAGCCGGTGGAGCTTTGGAGAGTAGAAAAACAGCTATATCAAAATAGATACTATCTGGGGCATTTGGACAAAGAGATCCACAGCTTCACGCTGGTCCGGGACTGTGAATCCGTGCGGGTATTCACATATGAAAACGGGCTTAAAGACAGCTCCTTTAACGAGATAATCAGCAAAATCGGTAAGGATTACTGTGAGAGCGGAATCGAACAGTTCTTTGATCCCTGTTTTTACCTCGTCTCTCCAATCAACACACCTGACAGATTTCTTGAAAAAGAATATTTTTTGAATAACCAGCAGACATCTATAAGAAAGGCAATTATGGAAGCTGAACCGGCAAGACGCCTTTTCGGCATCAAGGGGGCTTCCGGTACGGGGAAAACTCTGCTGCTTTATGATATCGCCTATTCATACGGCAAGACCAGTAAAACCTGTATCGTTCACAGCGGTATGCTGTCGGACGGACACCAGTATCTCATGGAGCATTCGGACACGATAGATTTGCTCCCGGCAAGGGCAGTCGACAGGCAGATACTCTCAAAGTATGAAGTCATCTGTGTGGATGAGACCCAACGGCTGTATGCATCTGTTCTCAGTGACATCCTTGAAGTAGCCGAAAAGGAATCCAAGAGATGTATTTTCGCATATGATTTTTCTCAGGCGCTCTCGAAGTCGGAAATCCGCCGTAATAACCCGGAGCGGCTCAACGCGATCGATGGCTTTGAAGAGTACAGACTCAAAAACAGGGTCAGAACAAATAACAAGATCAACTCATTCATCCGGAACATGCTTCGCCTGTACGACCGCCCGAAGCGTAAGATGCTGTATGAAGAGGTGGATGTGCTCTGCGCAAATAACAACCGCGAAGCGGAGCTTATTCTCGACTTATTCGTGTCAAAAGGGTATCAGCTCATAACTCTGTTTCCGGTCCATGCTGCGGGCAGCGAGGGCGAAACAGGCTTTATGAGCAGTGAGTCAGTACTTCAAAACAAAGTCAGCTCCGAGAATCTTTCACAATTTCATTCCGGTCCGGCGTCATACACAAATGCAGCGAGTTCCCGCGAGGTCATCGGTCAGGAGTTCGATGAAGTTATCGTCGTCATGGATTCCAACTTTTATTATAATGAATTCGGTGAGCTCTCAGGAAGAAATCAACCCGATCCGGATTACCTCTTCATGAGACTCTTCTACCAGAATATTACCAGAGCGAGAAGCAGGCTGTGCCTCGTCGTGCTGGATAATCCGGAAGTTTTCGAGATTCTTATAAAAATCAAGAATAACCGATTAAAGCAATAATCTATCAGGTACTTTTTTGTCCTTACTGCAGGTGGTCTTGCTGCCGGTGTTTTTCACATGGAAAAGCCGCATTTTTCTTTTATCGGTCCTTCATCGCCCGATACATAGTTCGCGCGGAACTCCATATTGATTTCTCTCAGTTCTTTAATCCCGTCAACATAATCCTGATACATATCTATCAGGCCGGAAGCACATCCGTCGCAGGACCCGTTAACATTTCCGATAGATTCGGCAACAATCTGTTCTCTTTCTTCTCTCGTTGTGTCTTTTATCAGATAGCTCTTCATATTTCACATCTCTCTTTCTCATTATCATATGATTTATTCTTCATCGCGCAATACTCGTGACTTCAGTCGTGAGATACGCGCGCATGATGACATTCGTCTTCATCGTGAGTACAATCTCGCGATGAAGAATAAACGCCTCCGGCGGATCGCAGACATGCGCAGTGGAAGGCGCTTACGCGCCGCGCATGTCGCGTCAAGAACGCCGAGGCGTTCTTGAATCGACGCAAGTCTGCTTCGGAATGATTCCGAAGCATGACTCATGCTGTTCAATATTCGGTGAAAAACAGCAGTCCGAATGTGCCCGGCCCGCAGCTTGCCGCTATTGCGGGAGATGCCTTCTGAATATATATCTCATCAAATTTGATTTTTCCTTCAATCATCTCCCTGACCTTTTCCAGTTCTTTCGTCGTCATTCCGGCGTAAGTAATGAAAACTAAACGGCGATCAATCTTGCCGGGTACCCGGAAGGCGGAAGCTATATATCTCCTCCATGCATGTTCCCTGGAACCGAAATAGAATCTGCTGAGAACCATTCTCCCCTTTTTCAGGACAAGCACCGGATGGGCCATGAATGCGTCCGCCAGATATCCGCCCCGCTCGGAGACATGCTTCTGCCTGACCAGGAAATCAAGAGTATCCACAATAAAGCTTGTGTGCACATGTCTTTTCATTTCTTCCATTCTTGCAGAAATGCTCTCAACATCCTTTCCCTCGTCCGCCATACGGACTGCCTCAACAGCCATCATTCCAAGGCCGCTCGACAAATGACCGGAATCGATAACCGTAACATTTCCGAAATCAGCCGCGGCTTTTTTAGCCGCCGGATAACCGGTGTTGACGATTTGACCGGAAATGGATACGTGAATGATGTTATTAGCCTCGTCAAGCTGCTTTGAAAAGAAATTACTGTAATCTTCCACTGAAGGGGAGAGCGCTTCCACGACTGCCCCGGACTCCTCCATATAGGATATAAGACCGGCGGTCTCGATTTCCAGTCCGTCTTTGAAAAGCCCGTATCCTGTCTTCACCATATGCGGGATCTGGGCAATATCATATTGTTCAAGGAAAGCAGCCGGAATATCCGCGACACTGTCAGTCGTCACTTTGATTCGCTTTTTCTTCTTATGCTCTCTTACCCATGAAGTACTCTCCTCCTCCAATTCCTGCGCTGTGCCGGTTACCGTGACTATATCTTTCGGAAGAGCATGATAAACTGTATTTTCAAGTTCCTCGCCCGTTACGGGTTTCATCAGATAGCCATCGAAACCTTCCCTGAAATACATTTCTTTCGTGTCGCTTCCGGCATTTGCCGTTAAAGCTATGATTTTTGACTCCTGACATCTTCCTCCGACCTGCGTCCGTATAGCGTGCATGCACTCAATTCCGTCCATACCCGGCATCTTGTGATCCATCAGGATGACATGGTAATATTTTTCCAGCGTTTTATTCAAGGCCTCAGTTCCGGAGGAGACCAGTTCCAAGTTGACCTTCGTATCCCTGAGGAGCTTCGACACTACCATCAGATTGGCTGCCGTATCGTCCACCACGAGCACTTTCGCATCCGGAGCCTCAAAAGACTGCACATAAATATACTCCTCCTGAGCTCTCTTTCTGTTCAGTACATCAAACTCGCCCACCGGTACATCCGATATTATTTTCTGAGGAATCTCGATTATGAAAGTAGATCCCTTCGTATACACGCTGTTTACCGTGATCTTACCGCCCATAAGATCGACAAATTGTTTGACGATGGAAAGTCCCAGCCCGGTTCCCTCGATGTATTTATTCTTTTCCATATCCACGCGCTTAAACGCTGTAAACAGATACGGGATGCTCTCCGTTTTGATTCCCATACCTGTATCGCTTATGGAGTAAGAGACTATAGCTACTCCGGCATTATCTCTCTCACACTGGATCTGAAGGCGTACAGAGCCCTCGCTCGTATATTTTATTGCGTTATTCAGAACATTAATCAGGACCTGTTTGATCCTCATGTCGTCTCCAAGCAATTCCGACGGAAGGTCCGGTGACACATCCACAGAGAACTCAAGGTTCTTCTCCTTCGCACGAACCCATAGCATCCCCACTATATCGGAAAGCATGTCGCCGGTGCGGTAGGGAGTCAGCGTGAGTTCCATCTGACCTGTTTCAAATTTTGACATATCCAGAATGTCGTTGATCAGATGGAGCAGCATTTTACTCGCTGCCTGAATATTTTCTGCATCCTCATTTATTTCCGGAGAGGCATTCTGCCGAAGGATCATCTCATTCAGACCGATTATCGTATTGATCGGCGTCCGTATTTCATGGCTCATATTGGAAAAGAAGCGGTTCTGTGCCTGGCTGAGTTTTCGAATCTCTTCCTTCTGAGCTTCCTGTTCAAGAAGATTCTGTTTGGCCGAGTATTTATAATAATAGACAATTACTCCCAGAAGAAGCTGAGTTCCCAGGAAAAAGTAGAAATCACCGAGATTGCTTTTGTTATATGCCTCATACATCCCTTCATAAAGATATAAACGAATCATGATGACATCCGAAATCATCGTAATCAGAAGATAAAGTCTGACATCAAGATAAAGCGTGAAAGGAATACACATCGATACTATCATGAAAAGCGTAGGATTCACTCTGTTGCCGTATGAGATATAATCCAGTCTGGTCACGTTCAGCACATACCACAGCAGCATCACCATCATGAACACATTGATGCGGGGCAGTAAGCGAAACCTTTCTGTGTATTTCCTGCGGATATACAGCAACAGGATTCCATAAAGGATTTCACAAACTATAACACACACGTAGAAAAATTGATAATTCTGTCGAAGTCCGATTTTTACATAGTTCTCCTCCCAGGAAAAGGACATCAGGAAAGTCATGCTGATCGACAAAATAAATAGGGGAGTAACTATGAGAGAGACCCGGAGAGCGTCATACACGCCGTCCTTTATCAGGGCTTCACAGTTCGGGTTCTTCTTCTGGCGGAAAATAAAATCAATCATTTTGTTCATGAATGCTCACTTCCTTCCGGATAGAATTCCATAAAGTCGTCATCTGATTCCGTCTCCCGGGCAAATTCCGCATTCTCGTCATCTGACTCCTCGTCAGGGGCAAACTCCGGGATTTCATCATCCGATTCTTCTCCGGGTACAAACTCCAGGATCTCGCCATCTGAGTCTTCTCCGGGTACAAACTCCAGGATCTCATTTTCCGAGTCTGTCTCATCTCCTCCTGCCTTCTTCCCGAAAATCAGCAAAATACCGTCCGCGATGCGCTTATACTCTTCCATCGCACTTCCGTGACCCTTACGGATAGTCTCCCCATCTTTCGCCTTTGCGGCTTTCTCGAGTATGTAGGCTGCTTCGGAAAGACCGGTGGCTCCGATCATTTTTGAAGTACTCTTAACTGCATGCACGAGAATCTCATAGTTCTTATAATCTTTATTGTCGAAATTTTTCCCGGCTTTCCTGATTTTTCCCGGCGCCTCTTCAGCATACTGCAGAAGAAGTTCCTGATAAAATCCCTCATCATTTGCACAATATAACAGCCCTGTTCCGGTATCGATACCCAGCGATTGAAGCTGCGCAAGTTTTTCTGCCCAGGATGTTTCTCCGACTGCGCTGTATGCAGGACTGCCCGGAGTTTTCGCAGCCTCGGCATTTTCTTCATATCGTGATACATCTTTTTCCGATACCGTATCTCGTTTTTCGGAGCTGACATTTACAGTTTCCGTCTCTTTGAGGGAAGCCCTATCGGCTACACTCTCTTCGGTATTTTGATACTCCACTGAGATTTGTGACTTCGGCAGCACTTTTTTCAGTACTCTCTCAAGCTCAGTTATCACGATGGGCTTTGCAAGGAATGCATCAAACCCTTCCCTGAGGAACATTTCATTGGCTGTACTGACCGTATTTGCCGTGAGCGCAACAATCGGAACTTCCCTCTTCTCTTTGGCATACACGGCGCGAATGCGTTTCATGGCTTCCACCCCATCCATGCCGGGCATCATATGATCCATGAAGACAAGATCCACCTCATGGTTGCGGACATACCGGATTGCCTCCGCTCCGGAAGGTACCGTGCTGACTTCCATACCATACCCTGAAAAAATCTGCCTTGCCACAAGAAGATTCATATGTTCATCATCAACGACGAGAGCCCTTACGCCTCTGGTGTACAGCCTTCCCTTCGTTTCTTCCTGATCCGATCGATTCGTATTCACAAATGAAATGACCGGAACACAGTAGAACGGCTTCCTCATAAGCCTGATTCCGGAATTTTCGGGTATTTCAAATGAAGAATCGCAGACAACGGCGACCATCACGGTCTTCGCAAGTTCATTCATGAATTCCGGGTCTTCCTCATATTCCTGCTTACCCACAAAAACATGTGTGAAATTGGTTCCCTGTGCCAGTTTCTTAAAATTTGCCATGTTGTCTGCACGAAGCATCTTAACTTTAAGTCCCAGCACCAGGTCTTTGACCATGGAATTGTAGAATTCCCTGACATGCGGATTATTGTATTTTTCCAAATGCAGATAAGCTCCGAGACTAAGTCTGCCCGGATCCTGAATACTCATACAATATTCATTACCGACAACTTTCTGCGGGATACTGACGCGGACCGTAGTTCCGACTTGCGGCTCGCTGTCTATCTTCAGGAAACCGTTCAGACTTCTCGTAAATCCGTTCACGATGGACAGGCCGAGCCCCAGGCCGTTTGCAGCCCTGCTCCTTCCGGAATCTGCCTGATAAAAACGCTCAAATACCCTTTCCATCTCTTCGTTGCTCATCCCGATACCCGTATCGGTCACTTCGAT